>NZ_JBKJFM010000199.1:0-9147 GCF_046614825.1 Streptomyces nanhaiensis | reverse complement strand
CTGCCGCCGCCCGTCGCGGCCCGGATGCGCGCCTGGTACGGGGAGGCCGGCGCCGAACTGCGCACCGGGTGCGCCGTCACCGGCGTCGCCGCGGCCGGCACGCCGGACGACCCGGTGTGCGAGGTGGAGCTGTCCGACGGCTCGGTGCTGACCGCGGGCGCGGTCGTCGTCGGGATCGGCGCCCGCCCGGCCACCGGCTGGCTGGCGGACTCCGGTGTGGCGCTGGGCCAGGACGGCTCGGTCCTCGCCGACGAGCGGCTGCGCGCCTCCGTCCCCGGCGTCCACGCCGTCGGGGACTGCGCCTCCTACCCGTCGGCCCGCTACGGCCGCCGACTGCTGGTCCACCACTGGGACAACGCGCTCCAGGGGCCGCGCACGGTCGCCTCGGGCCTGGTCTCCGGGGAGGCCGAGACGCCGGTGTACGACCCGGTGCCGTACTTCTGGTCCGAGCAGTTCGGCCGCTTCGTCCAGTACGCGGGTCACCACACCGGCGACGACGAGATGCTGTGGCGCGGCGATCCGGCGGACGCGGCCTGGTCGGTGTGCTGGCTGCGCGGCGGTGTGCTGCGCGCCCTGCTGGCGGTGGGCCGCCCGCGCGACCTGGCCCAGGGGCGGAAGCTGATCGAACGCGGCACCGCCCTGGACCCGGTGCGTGCCGCCGACCCGTCCGTCCCCCTTAAGAGCGCGGCCCGCTAGTGGCTGTCGGTGGCAGATGGCAGGCTGGTTCCCGTGAACGAGATTGACGCGAAGACCGATGCTCTCGTCCCGGCCTGGCTCACCCTCCCCGACGTCGCCGAGAGGCTCGGCGTCGAGGTGACGCGCGTGCGGCAGCTGGTCAGGGAGGGCCAGCTCATCGCGGTGCGCCGCGGTGAGAACCGGGTGCTCCAGGTGCCCGCCGACTTCATCGGCGAGGGCCGGGTGGTGAAGGGCCTGACCGGGACCATCACGCTGCTCAGGGACGACGGCTTCAGTGACGAGGAGATGCTGGAGTGGCTGTTCACGCCCGATGACACCCTGCCCGGCACCCCGGCGCAGGCCCTGCGCGAGAATCGCGGCACCGAGGTGAAGCGGCGCGCCCAGGCGCTGGCCGTCTGAGCGGCGCGGCCACCACGGAAGACCCGGCCCGGCAGGGCCGGACACGGCGAACCGTACGACCGATCACCGGCGTGCGGGTCCCGGCGCCCGCCCGGGCGCCGGGACCCGCACGCCTCGTTCCGGGGGGATTCCCGCATGGCAGCGACCGCACGCGAGCGGCTCGGCGACGCCCGTCTGTACCTGTGCACGGACGCGCGCAGGGAGCGCGGCGACCTGGCGGAGTTCCTGGACGCCGCGCTCTCCGGCGGCGTCGACATCGTGCAGCTGCGCGACAAGTCCCTGGAGGCGGCCGAGGAGCTGGAGCACCTGGCCGTCCTCGCCGAGGCCTGCCGCCGCCACGGGAAGCTGATGGCCGTCAACGACCGGGCGGACGTCGCCCACGCCGCCGGCCCGGACGTGCTGCACCTGGGGCAGGGTGACCTGCCGGTGCCGGCCGCCCGCGCGATCCTGGGCGACGGCGTCCTGATCGGCCGCTCCACCCACGCCGAGGCCGAGGTGGACGCGGCGCTGTCCGAGCCGGGCGTGGACTACTTCTGCACCGGCCCCTGCTGGCCCACCCCCACCAAGCCCGGCCGCCCCGCCCCGGGGCTCTCCCTGGTGCGGTACACCGCGCGCCTGCGGCCGGAGCGGCCCTGGTTCGCCATCGGCGGGATCGACGCCTCCAACCTGGACCGGGTCCTGGAGGCCGGGGCGCGGCGGGTGGTGGTGGTCCGCGCGATCACCGAGGCGGACGACCCGGGGGCCGCCGCCGCGGACCTCGCCGCGCGGCTGCGGTCGGCCTGAGGCGGCCCGCCCGGGGCGGGTGTCCACCCACTGGACGGCAAGCGGGCCAAAAAGACATATCGCCCCGGTGATGCGGTGCGCGGCCGGGGCGCCGGTTAGCCTGCCGACATGGCCCTCGGTACCCCTTCCACCAGGACGGATCGCGCGCGCACCGTCCGCGAGCTGCTCGCGTCCGGCGAGCGCTCGTACTCCTTCGAGTTCTACGCGCCCAAGACGGAGAAGGGCGAGCGCACCCTCTGGAACGCCATCCGCCGCGTCGAGGCCGTCGCCCCCACCTTCGTGTCGGTGACCTACGGCGCCGGAGGCTCCTCCCGCGAGGGCACGGTGCGGGCCACCGAGCGGATCGCCACCGAGACGACCCTCACCCCGGTCGCCCACCTCACCGCGGTGGACCACTCGGTGGCCGAGCTGCGCAACGTCATCGGCCAGTACGCGGACGCCGGCATCCGCAACATGTTCGCCGTCCGCGGCGACCCGCCCGGCGACCCCACCGGCGAGTGGGTACCGCATCCGCAGGGCATCACCTACGCCGCCGAGCTCGTCCGGCTCATCAAGGAGTCGGGGGACTTCTGCGTCGGGGTGGCCGCCTTCCCCGAGATGCACCCGCGCTCGGCGGACTGGGACAGTGACATCCGCCACTTCGTGGCCAAGTGCCGGGCCGGCGCCGACTACGCCATCACGCAGATGTTCTTCTACGCGGACGACTACCTGCGGCTGCGCGACAAGGTGGCCGCCGCGGGTTGCGACGTCCCGATCATTCCGGAGATCATGCCCGTCACGAGCGTGCGGCAGATCGAGCGGTTCGCGAAGCTGAGCAACGCGACCTTCCCTCCGGACCTGGCCGAACGCATCCTCGCGGTGGAGCACGATCCGGCCGCTGTACGCTCGTTGGGAATCGAGTACGCCACGGAGCTGTGCGCGAGGCTGATGTCCGAGGACGTCCCCGGACTCCACTTCATCACCCTCAACCACTCCACGGCGACGCTGGAGATCTACGAGAATCTGGGCCTGCACCGGCGGGGCTAGAAGACGGGGTGGGAGGACGCACATGGGGTGGACGCTCCTCTACATCGCGTTCGGCATCGTCGCGGTCTGGCTGCTGGCCGAGGTGCTGCTGCAGTACAAGGCGAGGCTGCGCTGGCGGCTGCTGGCCTTCGGCGGGTTCTCGCTGGTGGTGCTGGGGGTGGTGGCGATCTCCTCGGTGCCGGTGTCGCTGACGGTCATCTCGCTCGGCGGAGCGGCCTTCGCCGTCGGCCAGACCTTCGTCACCCTCTCCTACCGGCGCGGCTTCACCGCGGGCTGGGCGCTGGGCGGCATGCCCGGCACCAGCAGGCGCCGCCGCGAGGTGCGGCCCATGCCGCCCCAGGACGCCGACCCGCACCTGGAGGTCTCCGGGCTGGAGGTCCACGAGGCGGAGCCCCCCGCGTACAGCCCGGAGCCCCTGCCCGACGACACCGGCGCCTACGGCGTCTACGAGCGGGACGCCTCCCCCGGGCAGCCGGGGGAGCGGTACGAGGAGCAGGAGCGGTACGGCGGGCAGGAGCAGTACGGGGGGCAGGAGCAGTACGAGGCCCCGTACACGACCGGTGACTACACGGGCCACCCCGGCTACGACCAGGGCGGCCAGTACGCCGGGTCGTACGACTACGGCTACGGCGCGGGCGGCGAGCAGCAGCAGTACGCCGCCTACTCCGACCCGTACGCCGACGCCTCCGGCCGGCCCGCCTACGACACGCGGAGCGACCAGGCCGCCCAGGGCTCCCAGGGCTATGCCTTCGACCCCTCCTACGATTCCTCCTACGACTCCTACGGCGGCGGATACGGCACCGGCCACCCCGCCGACCCGTACACCGGCCACACCCCGCCCGGCGGGGTGTGGGTGCCGCAGCAGCGCGGCCCCGAGCCGCAGCCCGGCCAGCCCGGCCAGTATGGCGAGGACGGCGGGTACGGAGGCCACGGATACGGCGAGGGCGGTCAAGACCCGGCGCCGGGAGCCGCCCACCCCTACGGCGAGCAGCCCCGCTACTGAGCCGCCCGTCCCGCCTCAGCCGCCCGTCCCGCCCCGGCGGCGCCCCGCTCCGGCCCCGCCCGGCCCGGTCACCGGGAGCCGCGCCAGTCGTCCCCCTCGACGATCAGCCCGGCGGCCAGCGCCCCCGACATCCCGGCGTGCGCCAGCCCGCCCCCGGGATGGGCCGAACCGCCCACCCGGTACAGCCCGGCCGTACCCGTCGAGTTGGCCGCCCGCAGAAAGGCTCCGTCCGCCCCCGCCAGAGCGGGGGCGGGCACCGCGCCGCCGGGGGCCCCGGTCTCCCGCTCGGTGTCGGCGGGGGTGCGCACCTCGCGCCACAGCACCCGCCCGCCCAGGCCGAGCCCGGCGGCGTCCGCGGCGGCCAGTGCCTCGTCCGCGGCCCGCTCGGCCGCGCCCGGCGCCGTCCAGTCCACGGCCCCGCCGTCCCCGTCCCCGGCGCCGGTCCGGTCGGCAGGACCGGCAGCACCCGCGCGGTGCGGCGGCACAGGCACCGACAGCACCGCAGACTCGTGCTCCGCGTCGGGGACCAGCGCCGGATCGCCGGGCCGCAGCACGGTGACGGTGCGCGTCGTGCCGCCCGGCTCCCCGGTGTGCACCACCGTGCGGTGGACGGTGCCCTCGGGCCGGGCGCCGCGCAGCGCGAGCAGCACGGTGAGCCGTCCCGCCGCGTAGCCGGGGCCGCCGTCCGCCGCGCTGGCCCGGCCGCCGTACATCGGCCGGGGATCGATTCCGCAGACCACGGCGTCGGCCTCCGCCCGTGCCCCGCCGGCCAGCTCCACCCCGGTGGCCCGGCCGCCCTCCACCGTGATCCCGGACACCGCCGTGCCGAACCGGAACTCCACCCCGCGCGCCAGGCAGCGCTCGTACACCGCGTCCGCCAGCGCGCGCATCCCGCCGCCGACGTACCAGGTGCCGAAGGTCTGCTCCAGATACGGCAGGACGGCGGCGCTCGCCGGGGTGCGGCGCGGGTCGAGGCCGTGGGCGAGGGCATGGCTCTCCAGCAGCGCCGCCAGGCGCGGATCGCGCAGCTCGGAGCGGGCGACCTCGGACAGCGAGGGGGTGCGGCGGCGCAGCAGCCCGCGCCGCGGCGCCGGGTACGGATCACGGCCGAGCGGAGCCAGGTCGCCGGCGGCTGCCAGCGGCTCCTCCAGCAGCGGGCGCCGGGTGGCCTCCCACGTCCGGCGGCCCCGGCCCAGCAGCTCGCTCCACCGCTCCCCCGCACCCGCGCCGATGGCCGCGTCCAGGGCGTCGACCGTACCCGCCCGGGACCCGCCGGGCAGGCGGACGGACGTGCCGTCGGCGAAGACGTGGCGGACGGCCGGGTCCACCTCGGTCAGCGCGACGCACTCCTCCAGCGGCTCGCGGCCGGTCTTGACGAAGAGGTCCCGCCAGACGGCGGGCAGGTACAGCAGTCCGGGACCGGTGTCGAAACCGAATCCGTCCCGCTCCAGGCGGCGCACCGCGCCGCCGTGGGTCCCCGCCCGCTCGTACACCGTCACCCGGTGGCCCGCCACGGCCAGCCGGGCGGCGGCGGCCATGGCGCCCATACCGGCGCCGATCACCACAGTCCGTGCCATGAGCAGGCACTCTAACCGGGGCGCGGTAACACCTTCGAAGGGCCGTACGCAGTAGATGAGTAGAAGTACCTGAGTCCGGTTCTGAGTAGCCGTACGGATGGGCTTCACCAGGCGTGGACGGCAGAGTCGGAGACGACGGGAGACGCGGCACCGCACCGCCGGCACGGGGCGGCGGAACGGCGCGGCGGCCGTCTGTAGGGGGAACGCTCGGGGGACACGGGGGACGGGAGCGGGCGGTACGGCGGATCAGCCGGACCGCCCGCTCCCGCCGATCCGGCCCAGCAGCAGCCGCGACAGCGCGCCGTGCACCTCCTCAAGCGACCGCTCCGGCTGGAACGCCTTCCAGTCCAGCGCGGTCATCAGCAGTGTCCCGACCACGGCCGAGGCCGTCAGGGACACCTCCGCCTCCTCGTCCGGCCCGCCCGGCTCCTCGGGGCCGCCGGGGCCCGCCCCGCCGCGCAGCGCCTCCTCCACCACGGTCACGACCTGCCGCCGTACGGCCGTCAGGGTGGTGTGCCAGGGCTGGTCGGTGCGCCACAGCTCGGCGACGTAGAGCCGGGCGAAGGCCGGGCAGCGGTCGGCGAAGACCAGGCCGGCCCGGATCATCGCGTCCAGGACCTCCGGGCGCCCGCCACCGCGTCCGGCCGCGTCGGCGGCGGCCTGTTCCAGCGAGGCGGACAGCAACCCGGCGCCGTGCCGCAGCAGCGCCTCCAGCAGACCGGTCTTGCTGCTGAAGTTGTAGTAGACCGTGCCCTTGGCGACCCCGGCGCGCTCGGCGATCTCCTCCACCGTGGTGGCGGAGAAGCCCTGCTCGGCCATGAGCGACACGGCCGCGTCGTAGAGCCTCTGCCGGGTGGCGTTCCATCGCGTGCCGCTGTCCATGGGCCGAATTTTCACAGAAACCGGGTGGAGGGGCGGTGCGGGCGGCGCGGGGACCGCGCCGGCCACGGGTACGGGGGTCCGCCGCCGCCCCCGCGCGGCTCGCCGGGTACTGCCCCCGTACGCCGGACGAGCCCCGACAGGAGGTGTTTGCCCAGGTCGGGGCCGATTGTCAGTGGCATGCGCAACGATGTTCCCATCGCGATCGCCGGTCGCGATGCGCGCGTGCGGACAGCACGGCGGACAGCACGCGAACAGCACAGCCGTGACGGTCATGACGATGACAGGAGGTTCGCAGATGAACGGGCCCCCGGAGGATGTCCACCCCGTGCTGCGCAGGGCGTCGGCCCCGCCCGCCGCACTCGACCTGCTCGCCCAGGCGCGGCGCGGCCTCGACGAGGCGGCGGAGCTGGAGCACCCCAACGACCGGTACGCCACCGCACACCTCGCCGCCCTGCGCACCGCCGCCGCGGTGCTCGCGGTGCGCGGCCGCCCCGAGTCCACCGCACGCGCCAGACGGCGCATACGCAGCGCCTGGGAGGTGCTGCCCGAGGTGGCGCCCGAGCTGGACGAGTGGTGCAGGCTGTTCGCGGCCGGGGCGGCCAAGCGCGCCCGCGCCGAGGCCGGCATCGCCGGCGCGGCCAGTCGGCGGGAGAGCGACGACCTGATACGCGACGCGGGGATGTTCCTGCGCATCGTCGAGCAGACGCTGGTGCGGCAGCCCGTGCTGCCGCTCCCCAGGGCCACCGAGGAGCCGGGGGAGCGCGGCCGCCCGGGGGGTGGGGGCCCGCGGCTGCGAGCGGGCTGAGGCCGCGGCTCGGGGCGCCTCCTCGCCGCCCGGCCGGCCGCGCCGCCGCGGCGACGCAATAGGCTTGGGCCAGCCACGTCCGAGCCGCCTAGGAGCGTCCGCCATGTCCCGCCCCCACGCACACTTCCGCACCGCCGTGGTCTGGGAGGTCCTGCGGGAAGCACTCGACGACCGGGCCAAGGCCGCGGGCCGGGAGACGCTCGACGTCCTGGACACCGGCGGCGGCACCGGCAACTTCGCCGTGCCCGTCGCCCGGCTCGGCCACCGGGTCACCGTCGTGGACCCCAGCCCCGACGCGCTGTTCGCCCTGGAGCGCCGCGCGACCGAGGAGGGCGTGGCCGGCCGGGTGAGGGGGGTCCAGGGCGACGCGCACGGGCTGTTCGACGTGGCCGAGCGCGGCGGCTACGACGTGGTGCTCTGCCACGGGGTCCTGGAGTACGTCGACGACCCGGCCGAGGGGCTGCGCAACGTCGCGGCCGCGCTGCGCCCCGCAGGCGGCACCCTGAGCGTGCTCACCGCCGGACTGGGCGGCGCGGTGCTCGCCCGCGCCCTGGCGGGGCACTTCACCGAGGCCCGCCGGGCGCTGAGCGACCCCGACGGCCGGTGGGGCGGCGGGGACCCGGTGCCCCGGCGCTTCACTCCCGAGCGGCTCACGTCCCTGGTCGCCGCCAACGGGCTGGAGGTCGGCGCGGTCCACGGCGTGCGGGTCTTCGCGGATCTGGTGCCCGGTGCGCTGGTGGACGCCGAGCCCGGCGCCACCGAGGCCCTGGCCCGGCTGGAGGAGGCGGTGGCGGAGCTGCCCGCCTTCCAGTCCGTCGCGGCGCACCTGCACGTACTCGCGCGTACCCGGGAGGGCTCCGCACCGTCCGCCGGCGAGGTGCGGTAGGCCACAGGCGACCCGAACGGCGGCTACCCGCCGTATGATCGAAGCACACCGATCGGCATGACGGTGCGGCGGCGGGGGAATGAGAAGCCCGACACCGCCGCCCGGCTCCCGGTCCCGGTGGCAGAACTGGCGTAGAGGGGCGGGTTTCACGGGGGCGAATCCCTGCCTATCCTTGAAGGGTCGCATCCGGTCGCCCCCGCGACCGACGAGTAGGAGGACTCCGTGCCGCTCTCTGAGCACGAGCAGCGGATGCTCGAGCAGATGGAGCGAGCGCTGTACGCCGAAGACCCCAAGTTCGCGACAGCGCTCGAGGGAAGCGAGCTGCGCACGTACACCCGGCGACGGGTCTACCAGGCGATCGCGGGCTTTCTGGTGGGCGTCGCGCTCCTCATGGCCGGGATGGTCGCGAAGCTGGTCATCGTCAGTGTGCTGGGCTTCCTGGTGATGCTCGGCTGCGCCGTCCTCGCGGTGACGGGCTGGCGCAAGGCGCCCAAGCCCGGTGAGCAGCCCCCCGCCGGCCAGGGCCATGACGGAGGTGACCGTCCGCACTCGCGAAGGCAGGGCAGGCCGCGCCGCTCGATGATGAACCGCATCGAGGACCGCTGGCAGCGCCGCCGGGACGAACAGCAGTAACGGTCCGCTCGCGCACCGCCGCGGCCGCCGCCGGTGGGCGGGCGCGTACGGCCACCGCGACCCGATGACGCCGTCGCACCGTCCCCGTGCGACCGGCCAGTCAGGACCGACGACAGCGGACGGCTGGGGACCCGGAGCATTTCCGGGTCCCCAGCCGTCCGCTGTCGCGTCCCCCTGGGCCCGCCGCCCTCCGGGCCGGGCCGGGCCGGGAGGCACCGCTCTCCTCGGCTCGCTCCCTGAGGCACCCGGCCCCCCGACACCTGGCCCCCGGCACCCGGGGCCTCAGGCCCGCTGCCCCGACGGCCTGATCCGCGCGCGCACCCGCCGCACCGCGCCCGCCCCGGTTTCTGCGTTTCCTTGCCGAAGTTTCCTTATCGAAGGGAAAGTGGCGCCTTCTGGGCTACCGCAGAAGCATGTGACATATTACTGTGGTGCTCATGAGACAGACCGTCGATGC
>NZ_JBKJFM010000198.1:0-9152 GCF_046614825.1 Streptomyces nanhaiensis | reverse complement strand
CGCCCCGGGACCCCTCCCCGGCGCCGGAGGCCCCGGGCTCCCCGGGCACGGCGGCGGGAGCCGGGGCACCGGACCCGCCGCCCGGCTCGTCCTCGGCCGCGGGCGCGGCCTCCGGGGAGCCCTCCCCCGGCTGCGGATAGCCCTGGGGCGGCAGGTCGCCGGCGGTCAGGGGCAGGTAGAGGGTGAAGGTGGAGCCGCGGCCCGGCTCGCTGACCGCGTGGATCTCGCCGCCGAGCAGCCGCGCGATCTCACGGCTGATGGACAGCCCCAGCCCGGTGCCGCCGTACTTGCGGCTGGTCGTGCCGTCCGCCTGCTTGAAGGCCTCGAAGATCACCCGCATCTTGCTCTGCGCGATCCCGATGCCGGTGTCGGTCACCGAGAAGGCGATCAGGTCGGAGTCGGGGTCGCGCAGCGAGCCGTGCTCCAGCATCTGCTCGCGGATCGACTCCGGCACGTCCGACCCGGCCGAGCGGATCACCAGCTCCACCGCACCGCTGTCGGTGAACTTCACCGCGTTCGACAGCAGGTTGCGCAGCACCTGCAGCAGGCGCTGCTCGTCGGTGTGGAGGGTGGGGGGCAGCTCCGGCGAGACCCGCACGGAGAAGTCGAGCCCCTTCTCCGCGGTGAGCGGCCGGAAGGTCGCCTCCACGTAGTCCACGAGCTGCACCAGCGCGATACGGGTGGGGCTGACGTCCATCTTGCCGGCCTCGACCTTGGACAGGTCCAGGATGTCGTTGATCAGCTGGAGCAGGTCGGAGCCGGCGCCGTGGATCGTCTCGGCGAACTCCACCTGCTTGGGCGAGAGGTTCCCCTCGGCGTTGTCGGCCAGCAGCTTGGCGAGGATCAGCAGCGAGTTGAGCGGGGTGCGCAGCTCGTGCGACATGTTCGCCAGGAACTCGGACTTGTAGCGCATCGAGACCGCCAACTGCTCGGCGCGCTCCTCCAGGACCTGACGGGCGTCCTCGATCTCGGAGTTCTTGATCTCGATGTCGCGGTTGGTCTTGGCCAGCAGCTCCGCCTTCTCCTCCAGCTCCTCGTTCGAGGCCTGCAGGGCGCGCTGGCGGCTCTCCAGCTCCACCGACCGCTCCTGGAGCTGTTCGGCCAGCTCCTGCGACTGCCGCAGGAGCACCTCGGTCTTGGTGTTGACGCTGATGGTGTTGACGCTCGTGGCGATCATCTCGGCGATCTGGCTCAGGAAGTCCTTCTGGATCTGGGTGAAGGGCTGGAAGGTGGCCAGTTCGATGACGCCGAGCACCCTGCCCTCGAAGAGCAGCGGCAGCACGATCACCTGGGCGGGCGGCGCCTCTCCGAGCCCGGAGGCGATCTTCAGATAGCCGGGTGGCGATTGCTCGACGAGAAGCGTGCGCTTCTCCTCGGCCGCGATGCCCACCAGGGACTCACCGGGCAGGAAGGTGGTGGGCATGGTGCCCGGGGAGTAGCCGTAGGTGCCGATCATCCGCAGCTCGTACGAGCCGTCCTCGCTCGCCCCCACCCCGAGTTCCGGGCCGCCGCCGGTCGGGGCGGCCACGAAGAACGCGCCGTGCTGGGCGGAGACCACGGGGGTCAGCTCGCTCATGATCAGCCGTGCCACGTCCTCCAGGTCGCGGCGGCCCTGCATCAGACCGGAGATACGGGCGAGGTTGCCCTTGAGCCAGTCCTGCTCCTGGTTGGCGAGCGTGGTCTCGCGCAGCGTGGCGATCATGGTGTTGACGTTGTCCTGGAGCGCCAGGATCTCGCCGGCGGCGTCCACGTCGATCTTCACGTTGTGGTCGCCGCGGGTCACCGCCGCGGCGACCGCCGCGATGGCGCGCACCTGGCGGGTCAGATTGCCCGCCATCTCGTTCACCGACTCGGTGAGGTCCTTCCAGGTGCCCGAGACGCCGTCCACCCGCGCCTGACCGCCCAGCCGCCCCTCGGTGCCCACCTCGCGGGCCACCCGGGTGACCTGCTCGGCGAACGAGGACAGCTGGTCGACCATCGTGTTGATGGTGGTCTTCAGCTCCAGGATCTCGCCGCGCGCGTCGATGTCGATCTTCTTGGTGAGATCACCCTTGGCGATCGCGGTGGTGACCATCGCGATGTTGCGGACCTGGCCGGTGAGGTTGGAGGCCATGGAGTTCACTGACTCCGTCAGGTCCTTCCAGGTGCCCGACACCCCGGGCACCCGCGCCTGGCCGCCCAGGCTTCCCTCGGTGCCCACCTCGCGCGCCACCCGCGTCACCTCGTCGGCGAACGACGACAGGGTCGTCACCATGGTGTTGACGGTGTCGGCGAGCTGGGCGACCTCGCCGCTGGCCTCCACGGTGACCTTCTTCGTCAGATCACCGTTGGCGACCGCGGTGGCGACCTGTGAGATGTTGCGCACCTGGCCCGTCAGGTTGGACGCCATCAGGTTGACGTTCTCGCTCAGGTCCTTCCAGATGCCGGTGACGCCCGGCACGTGGGCCTGGCCGCCGAGGATGCCCTCGGTGCCCACCTCGCGCGCCACGCGCGTGACCTGCTCGGCGAACGAGGACAGCTGGTCCACCATCGTGTTCACGGTCGTCACCAGGGCGAGGATCTCCCCCTTGGCGTCGACGGTGATCTTCTTGGACAGGTCGCCCCGGGCGACCGCGGTGGTGACCTCGGCGATGTTGCGCACCTGCGAGGTGAGGTTGTTCGCCATGCCGTTGACGGACTGGGTGAGGTCCTTCCAGGTGCCCGAGACGCCCTCCACCTCGGCCTGGCCGCCGAGGATGCCCTCGGTGCCCACCTCGCGCGCCACCCGGGTGACCTGCTCGGCGAACGAGGACAGCTGGTCCACCATCGTGTTGAGGGTGTTCTTCAGCTCCAGGATCTCGCCGCGCGCGTCCACGTCGATCTTCTGCGACAGATCACCGCGCGCCACCGCCGTCGCGACCTGGGCGATGTTGCGCACCTGGGCCGTGAGGTTGCCCGCCATGCCGTTGACCGAGTCGGTCAGGTCGCGCCACACCCCGGCCACGCCGGGCACCTGCGCCTGACCGCCCAGCCGCCCCTCGGTGCCCACCTCGCGGGCGACCCGGGTGACCTGGTCGGCGAAGGCGGAGAGCTGGTCGACCATCGTGTTGATGGTGTTCTTCAGCTCCAGGATCTCGCCGCGCGCGTCGACCTCGATCTTCTGCGACAGATCACCGCGCGCCACCGCCGTCGTCACCTGGGCGATGTTGCGGACCTGGGAGGTGAGGTTGCCCGCCATGAAGTTGACGGAGTCGGTCAGGTCCTTCCAGGTGCCCGAGACGCCGTCCACCCGCGCCTGACCGCCCAGCCGCCCCTCGGTGCCCACGTCCCGGGCCATCCGGGTGACCTGCTCGGCGAACGAGGACAGCTGGTCCACCATCGTGTTGACGGTGTTCTTCAGCTGGAGCATCTCGCCGGAGACGTCCACCGTGACCTTCTGCGACAGATCGCCGTTGGCGACCGCCGTCGTCACCTGCGCGATGTTGCGGACCTGGCCGGTGAGGTTGCGGAACGCGGTGTTCACCGAGTCGGTGAGGTCCTTCCACGTCCCCGCCGCCCCCGGCACCTGCGCCTGACCGCCGAGCTCGCCCTCGACACCGACCTCCCGGGCGACCCGGGTGACCTCGGAGCCGAAGGCGGAGAGCTGGTCGACCATCGTGTTGACGGTGTTCTTCAGCTCCAGCATCTCGCCGGAGACGTCCACCGTGACCTTCTGCGACAGATCGCCGTTGGCGACCGCCGTCGTCACCTGCGCGATGTCCCGCACCTGTGCCGTGAGGTTGCGGAACGCGGTGTTCACCGAGTCGGTGAGGTCCTTCCACGTCCCCGCCGCCCCCGGCACCTGCGCCTGACCGCCGAGGACGCCCTCGGTGCCCACCTCGCTGGCCGCGCGCGTCACCTCGTCGGCGAACGTCCGCAGCGTCTCGGTCATCGTGTTGATGGTGTCGGCGAGCTGGGCCACCTCGCCGCGCGCGTTCACCGTCACCTTCTGCGACAGGTCACCGTTGGCGACCGCGGTCGTCACCCGGGCGATCTCACGGACCTGGGAGGTGAGGTTGCCCGCCATCGTGTTGACGGAGTCGGTCAGGTCCTTCCACACACCGCCGGCCCCGGGGACCCGGGCCTGGCCGCCGAGCTGGCCCTCGGTGCCCACCTCGCGCGCCACCCGCGTCACCTCGGACTGGAAGGCGGAGAGCTGGTCCACCATCGTGTTGACGGTGTTCTTCAGCTCCAGCATCTCGCCGGCCACGTGCACGGTGACCTTGCGGGACAGATCGCCCTTGGCCACCGCGGTGGTCACCAGCGCGATGTCGCGGACCTGGGCGGTCAGCCTGGACGCCATCGTGTTGACGGAGTCGGTCAGGTCCTTCCAGGAGCCGGACATGCCGCGCACCCGCGCCTGGCCGCCCAGCTTCCCCTCCGTGCCCACCTCGCTGGCTACGCGCGTCACCTCGTCGGTGAACGTCGAGAGCTGGTCGACCAGCCCGTTGACGGTGCGCCCCACCTTCAGGAACTCGCCGCGCAGCGGATGCGTCGCCCCGCCCGGCCCCTGGACCCGCAGGTCCATGCGCTGCTCCAGGTCGCCCTCGGCCACCGCCGACAGCACCCGGCCGACCTCCGAGACGGGCCGCACCAGGTCGTCCACCAGCGCGTTCGACGCGTCGATGGCCGAGGCCCAGGCCCCCTCGCAGGCACCGGTCTCCAGTCGCTCGGTCAGCTTGCCGTCCTTGCCGACCACCCTGCGCACCCGCGCCAGCTCGCTGGTCAGATGGAGGTTGCGGTCGGCGACCTCGTTGAAGACCGCGGCGATCTCGGCCATCGGGCCGTCGCCGGCGACGGTGAGGCGCTTGCGGAAGTTCCCGTCCCGCATCGCCTCCAGGGCGGTCAGCAGCCGGTTGACCGCGGCCACCTCAACCTCGATCACCCCGTTCGCCCGAGACCGTCCGTTTTTCGTGCGCGTGCTGGCGCCTCGCGCCGCTCCGCCAGACTGCACCGTGTCCCTCCCGCTGGGTCGAACGTTCCGCCCGGGCATTCACTTCGAGCCTTCCCAGTGTTTCACCATGGTGGAACCAGGCGATAACAGTTCGGCAGCATCGCACACCACCGACTGAACGCCTCAAGGGGGAAACACCCGCATCCGGGGCCCGCCGGTACCGCGAACGTAAGTAACCTGGCATCCGGCTGTCCATCCGCTCCGGCCCGCCGGGCGCGAAGGACACGTGGTCACGACGGGTATTCGAAGGGGCGCTGCGGTGGACGAGGCGAGTGCCGGGCAGCGGCTGGCCGCAGCGGTGGGCGCCCAGCGGGGCCCCCTGCCGCCCGCGCGTACGGACGGCGACGACAGATCCATGGGGAGAACAGTGATCACGGCGCGAGCAGCGGCCACCTTCGAGCCGGTCGGACGCTCGGTCGCGAGTGCCCGCGCCTTCGTGCGCGACACCCTCCAGGGCTGGGGTCTGGCCGACATCGTCGACGACGCCGTCGTCCTCACCAGTGAACTGGTCACCAACGCCGTCGTCCACGCCGGCACCGCCGCCGACGTCCTGTGCCTGCGCGACGGTGACGGAAGCGTACGCGTGGAGGTCGCCGACCACTACCCCGACCGCGGGCTGCCCGTCCAGGACCTGGGCCACCACTTCGGCGACCCCGACCGCGAGGGCGGCCGCGGCCTGCTGCTGTGCGCCTCGCTCGCCGACCGCTGGGGGGTCGAGTACACCGCCGTCGACAAGCGCGTCTGGTTCCGCCTGGAACTCCCAGAGCGCCCGGTCGGCACCCGCAGCGCCGGTCCCGCGCTCCCCGACAGCGCCCTGCCCACGACCGACACCCGGGTCCGCGTCGCCGTTCTGCAGGTCGACCGCGCCGGCGCCGTCTCCGCCTGGAACGACGACGCCCGCGAGCTGTTCGGCTACACCGCCGAGCAGGTCACCGGCAAGCCGCTGACCGATCTCGCCGCCTGGCCCCACACCCCCGGCATCGGCACCGGCATCGCCGAGGCCCTGGCCCTCTCCCGCTGGGAGGGCTCGTACGGCGTCCGCGGCTCGGACGGCCGTACCGTCCCCGTCTACGCCTCCCACCTGCGCGTACGCGACGCCGACGGTGAACCGTCCACCGTGTGCCTGCTGGTGCGCGACCACGAGCGCGCGGTACTGCAGTCCCCCGCGCGCGGTGCGGCGTCCGACTCCGCCGGCGCCCCGGAGAGCCGCGACCGGGCCGGCGCCGATCCCTTCGAGGTCTTCATCGGCTCCCCTCCCCCGGACGACCTCGACGGCCTCCTCCAGCGCACCGTCGAGCGCGCCCGCGACATGCTCGACGGCGACGCCGCCTTCCTCCTGCTGGCCACCGACGACGAGACCGAGCTGGAGGTCCGCGCCACCACCGGCCTGCCCTCCGCCCGCCAGCGCTTCGCCCGCGTTCCCGTCGAGGCGGGCAGCGGCCGCTACGGCTCGGCCCGGATGCCCTCGGTCCACGAGGACCTCTCCGCGGTCCCCGGCGCGGTCCCCCTCCTGGAGGGAACGGGCATGCGCTCGGTCGTCACCGTCCCGCTGAAGGTCGAGGGGCGGCTGACCGGATCCCTGGGCGTCTCGGCCGAGGCTCCGGGCCGCTACACCAACGAGGAGGCCCTGCGGCTGCAGTTCGCCGCGGACCGGATCGCGCTCGCGGTGGAGTCCGCGCGCCTGACCGAACTGGAGCGGCTGCGCCGCGGCTCGCTGTCCTTCCTCGTCGAGGCGTCCGACCTGCTCGCAGGCACCCTCGACCGCGACCAGACGCTCGCCCTGATGGCACAGATGACGGTCCCCACCCTCGCCACCTGGTGCGCCGTCTACACCATCGCCGACCAGTCCTCCGAGCCCGAGCTCTCCTACGTCCTGCACGAGGACGAGGACCGCATCGACGGCCTCAAGGCCCTGCTGTCCAAAGTCCCCCCGCCCGATCCGGTGCCCACCCCCGGCGCACGGGTGTGGACCGTTCCGGGCGACGCGGCGCACTCCGCCGCGCTGCGCACCTCCCTGCGCAGCCTGGGCCTGGACCAGAGCGGCCTATCCCTCGACCGCCTCCCCGCCTCCATCTCCTCGAACCCCGCCGGCACCACCCTCGCCACCGCAGCCACGGTCGGCGGGGAGACGGTGGTGCTGCCGCTGGTGGCCCGCAACCGCGTCATCGGCATGCTCACCCTGGGCAAGCCGACCGAGGAGCGCTTCCGCCAGGAGATCCTGGAGCTGGCCGAGGACCTCTCCCGCCGGGCCGCCCTCGCGCTGGACAACGCCCGGCTCTACAGCGAGCGCACGGCCATCAGCCAGTCCCTCCAGCGCAGCCTGCTGCCGCCCGAGCTCCCCGACGTCCCCGGCGTCGAGGTCGAGGTCATCTACCGCGCCGCGGGCGAGGGCAACGAGGTCGGCGGCGACTTCTACGACCTCTTCCCCATCCGCGACGGCGCGTACGGCTTCGCCATCGGCGACGTCTGCGGCACCGGCCCCGAGGCCGCGGCCGTCACCGGGCTGGCCCGCCACGCGCTGCGCCTGCTGGCCCGTGAGGGCTTCGGGGGCCCGGCCGTCCTGGAGCGGCTCAACGCCGCGATCCTCGACGAGGGGGCCCGCAGCCGGTTCCTGACCCTGCTCTACGGCGAACTGTGGCCTCAGCCGGAGGGCGGCGCCGTCCTCAAGGTCGTCTGCGCGGGCCACCCGCTTCCGCTGCGTCTGCGCCAGGACGGCACCGTAGAGCCGGCCGCCGAGCCGCAGCCGCTGCTGGGGGTGATGGACGACCTGGAGCTGTACGAGGAGACCGTCACCCTCGATCCGGGCGACGTCCTGCTGTGCGTCACCGACGGTGTGACCGAGCGCCGCGAGGGCGACCGCATGCTCGGCGACGACGGCCTCGCCGACGTCCTCACGACGTGCACGGGCCTGACGGCGGGCGCGGTGGCCGCGCGCATCATGCGCGCGGTGGAGCGTTTCGCCGCCGACGCGCCTTCCGACGACATGGCGATCCTCGCCATGCGCGTTCCCGAGTGACGGTCGGCGCGCCCATGGTCCCCGTACCGAAACGACGAGGCCCCCGCCTCGCGGCGGGGGCCTCGTTCCTTTCCGGAGCCCCAATACGGAATCGAACCGTAGACCTTCTCCTTACCATGGAGACGCTCTGCCGACTGAGCTATTGGGGCGAGCCAGCGAGATAGATCATACCTGAATCCCGGGGTGCCGTTGACCACCCGGCCCTCCCGGTCGCCTCCGGGAGTTCCCTCCGCTTCTCAGCAGGCCGGTTCCATCAGCAGACCACCCAGCGCGTTGCAGGCCGAGACGATCCGCTGCAGCTCGCGGCGGGTCATCGACGCCTCCAGAGGCAGTGCCAGGCACTCCGCCGCCGCCCGCTCGGTCTCGGGCAGCCGGACGTCCGTCCGGAACTGCGGCAGACGGTGCACGGGGGTCCTCACCGGCACGTGGCACCGTACTCCGCGGGCCCGCAGAGCGTGCTTGAAGGCGTCCCTGTCGGGCCGCCCGTTCCCCGGCACCCGCACCACGTACTGCTCGTACGTGTGGCGCATTCCGGCCGCGACGCGCGGGACGACCACACCGGTCAGCCTGGCGCTCAGGAACTCGGCGTGCTGCCTGCGCCGAACGGCCTCCACCGAGGAGACGGCGGCCGGCCCCCCGGACTCGACCACCTTCATCCCGTGGCGCTGCGCCAGCGCGTGCAGACAGACCATGTCGGCGGGGTGACCGAAGAGGTGCACGGGGACCACCGCGGCGGTCCGCTCGTTCACCACCGCGGCGACGGAAGCGGGGTCGATGCAGAAGCTCCCGGGATCGATGTCGGCGAAGACGGGCAGTGCGCCGGCCCCCCGTACCGCCGCCGCCACCTCGCTGTCGCAGTACGCGGGCACGACCACCTCGTCCCCGATACCTATGCCCTGCTCCTCGAGCCCGGCTCGCAGCGTGTCGCTCAGCGTCGTCGTCCCCATGCCGGAGATGCTGGCGGCGCCACGTGAACTCCCGGTTACGCAACAAAAAAAGGCCGTAGCCCCCGGAATTAACTCCAGGGGCCACGGCCCAATAATCGTTCGGCGGCGTCCTACTCTCCCACACGGTCCCCCATGCAGTACCATCGGCGCTGAAAGGCTTAGCTTCCGGGTTCGGAATGTAACCGGGCGTTTCCCTCACGCTGTGACCACCGAAACA
>NZ_JBKJFM010000197.1:0-9215 GCF_046614825.1 Streptomyces nanhaiensis | reverse complement strand
CGGCGCCGACGCCGCTGCCGCCCGCGGCCAGGAACCGGCTCTCCCGGTCGACCTGGGCGGCCACCCCGACCGCCTCCACGATCAGGCCGGCCGCCTCCAGGTCGGTGCCGATCAGGATGTGCGCGCCCCAGGCCGGCGGATCGCCGTCGCGGTGGACGCCGATTCCGCAGTCCGAGGCGGCCAGCGCCCGCCGGTCGCCCGACAGCAGCAGCACCACCGCGCCGTCCGCCTGCAGCCCGCGCAGCGAGGCGGTGAGGCGGTCCCCTCCGGGGACGACGGCGTCGGCGAAGCCGAAGGCCGGCTCCGGGCGGGCACCGGCCAGGACCACGCGGACCCCGGCGCGGCGGGCCGCGGCCGCCACGGCGTCCGCGCCCGGGGCCTTCTGCCGGGCCAGGCCCGCCACGGCCATCAGCCGCCTGCCCCGGGCCAGGCCCAGGACGCTCTCACTGCCCTGCCTGCGCAGCCGGGCCGCCGCCCGCGCTCCCCTGCGCCCGCTCAGCTCCAGCTCCTCCAGCGGCCCCAGGACCCAGCCGTCCTCGTCGCGGTGGGTCCCGCCGACCCTCTCGGGGGCGAAGAGCGCGAAGAGCCGCTCGGCGGCCTCCTGGGGATCGGCCCCCTCCAGCGGCACCAGGTCGGCCAGTTCGTGGTGGCTGCCGCTGAGCGCCTCCTCGTCCAGCACGACGGTGTCCGTCTGGCCCAGCCTCCGCAGCACGCTCCGGTCCATGACGGTCGCACCCCGCAGGGCCAGGGCGCGGCCGAGCGTGGTGGCGAAGCCCTCCCGCCCCGCGTCCGGGGCCTTGGGCACGCCGGAGAGCGCCACCGCCAGCCCGCGCCGCGGTCCGGTGAACGGCGCGGCCGCCGCCCCGGCCGCGGCCGTCAGCGCCATCGAGCGCTCGACGTAGCGGTCGACGGCGTCGGGGGGCGGAGGTACGGGACGCTCCACCGCGACCGGACCGGCCGCCGCGTCCCCGGGGCTGCCCACCAGCCTCGCCTCGGCCTCCTCCCACGCCCTGCGGTAGGCCCCGGCCTCCCGCCACTGCGCCATGCGCTCCACGACGTCGAGCACGAGGCCGCCGCCGCGCGTGGCCACGCCCTGGGTCAGGGCCGTGAGTACCGGCAGCAGGGAGTCGGCCTGCTGCGGGTCGTGCAGCCCCTGGGCGACCAGCCGCCGCAGCCGCGGGTGGCGGGCGACGGCTCCGGTGAGGGCGGCCACCTCGGGCGGCAGCGGCGTCCAGGGGGCCACCCGGTTGAGCGTGGACAGCCCCAGTCCCACCACGTCGGCGGCCAGGGCGGTGACGGACTGGCCGGTCCTCGGCCCCTCGCAGGGGTGGTGCGGTTCCTGGCACCACTCCTCGTGCTCCTCGTCCGCGCAGGGGACGTGCCCCTCGGCGCGCTCCACCAGCGCCACCAGCTCGCGTTCGGGCGGCGGCGGGGACTCCAGCGCCACCACCACCCGCCCCGACGGCGCGTTCACCCGTGCCCACAGCACCCCGGGGTGCCGCTCCAGGACGCGTTCCACTCGCCGGGCGGTCCGCTCGCCCTCGGGGGTGTTGATCCCGTGGACGGTGATGTAGCAGCGTCCCGGCCGGGACCACACGGCCCGCCGCGGCACCCCGACGAGCTGCCCGGCCAGCCGGCCGGCGGTGCCGACCGCCTCGCGCGCCCCGGCCGTCACCCCCTCCGGCACCAGACCGACCAGCGGCGGCACCGGCAGGCGCAGACCAGACACACCCGGCAGACCAGACAGCAACGACATCGACCATGCCCTCCCGACAGCGAACCGACAGACGAACCCGACATCCGACAGGCGAACCCGGCAGACCGACGGCGCCACCGGCGGGGACCGTGCCGGGCGGGGATCGCCCCGCCCGGCACGGTCCCCGCCGAAGGAGTCGCACGCTCCGGATAACCCCGTACGCCCGGCTCACACCTGCCACCGGCGGCGAACCGGGCAAGTGGGGCCGTACCCGACGTGTCGTCCCGCCCCGAGGGGGAACCCCGGTGCACCGAGACAGACGCATCGAGACAGACGCACCGAGACAGCAACCGAGACAGCAAGCGCGGCCCGGTCCGCCGGGCCGGCGGGATGGACGTCTATGACCAGCGGGTACATGGGTCCCGAGGACTTCGGCCGGGATCCGCTCGGAGAGTTCCTCGCGCGCTTCCTGGGCGCCTCGTCGTCGGGCGGGCAGCGGCCGGGGCCCCGGTACTTCGACTTCGTGCGGCTGATGAGCGAGCCCGCCCGGCAACTCGTCTCCTCCGCGGCGTCCTACGCCGCGCAGCACGGCAGCACCGACCTCAACACCGAGCACCTGCTGCGGGCGGCCCTCACCACCGAGCCGACCCGCGCCATGGTCTCCCGCGCCGGCGGCGATCCCGACACCATCGTCTCCGAGATCGACCGGCACGCCGGGGACGGTCCGCCGCGCTCCTCCATCTCCGTCAGCCCCGCCGTCAAGCGCGCCCTGATGGACGCCCACCAGGTCGCCCGCTCCTCCGGTTCGTCGTACATCGGCCCGGAGCACGTGCTGGTGGCCCTGGCCGCCAACCGGGACTCCGCGGCCGGCCAGATCCTCAACGCCGCCCACTTCGATCCGCGCTCCGGGCTCCCCGAGGGGCCGCAGCCCGGCGGCCCGGGCCCGGCCGGCGAACGCCAGCCCGCTCCCGGAGGACGCCCGGGGGGAACCGGCACACCGAACCTGGACAAGTTCGGCCGCGATCTGACCGAGTTCGCCCTCGAGGGACGCATCGACCCGGTGATCGGCCGCGACGAGCAGATCGAGCAGACCATCGAGATCCTGGCCCGGCGGGGCAAGAACAACCCGGTGCTGATCGGCGAGGCGGGCGTCGGCAAGACCGCCATCGTGGAAGGCCTGGCCCAGCGCATCGCCGACGGCGACGTGCCGGACAACCTGCTGGGCCGCCGCGTCGTCCAGCTGGACTTCGCGGGCGTGGTCGCCGGCACCCGCTACCGGGGCGACTTCGAGGAACGGCTCAACGGCATCATCGAGGAGATCCGCGCCCACAGCGACGAGCTGATCGTCTTCATCGACGAACTGCACACGGTGGTGGGCGCCGGGGGCGGCGGGGAGAGCGGCGCGATGGACGCCGGCAACATGCTCAAGCCGGCCCTCTCCCGCGGCGAGCTGCACGTCATCGGCGCCACCACGCTGGAGGAGCACCGCCGCCACATCGAGAAGGACGCCGCGCTGGCCCGCCGCTTCCAGCCCGTCCTGGTCCCCGAGCCGGACACGGCCGACGCCGTGGAGATCCTGCGGGGGCTGCGCGACCGCTACGAGGCGCACCACCAGGTCCGCTACAGCGACGAGGCGCTGCTGGCGGCCGTGGAGCTGTCCGACCGCTACCTGACCGACCGCTTCCTGCCGGACAAGGCGATCGACCTGATGGACCAGGCGGGCGCGCGGGTGCGGCTGCGCTCGTCCACCCGGGGCACCGACGTGCGCGCCCTGGAGCGCGAGGCCGAGCAACTGCGGCGGGACAAGGACCAGGCGGTGGCCGACGAGGACTACGAGCGCGCCAGGGAGCTGCGCGACCGCCTCGCCGAGGTGGAGCGGCAGGCGGCCGAGGGGGGCGGGAGGCAGCAGGTGGGCGACCGTATCGCCGAGGTCGGCGTCGAGGACATCGCCGACATCGTCTCCCGGCAGACCGGCATCCCCGTCAGCACCCTCACCCAGGAGGAGAAGGCCCGGCTGCTGGGCCTGGAGGAGCACCTGCACCGGAGGGTCGTGGGCCAGGACGAGGCGGTCTCCGTCGTCGCCGACGCCGTGCTGCGCTCGCGGGCCGGGCTGTCCAGCCCCGACCGCCCGATCGGCAGCTTCCTCTTCCTCGGTCCCACCGGCGTGGGCAAGACCGAGCTGGCCCGCGCGCTGGCGGAGGCCCTGTTCGGCACCGACGACCGGATGGTGCGCCTGGACATGAGCGAGTACCAGGAGCGACACACCGTCAGCCGGCTGGTCGGCGCTCCCCCGGGGTACGTCGGCCACGAGGAGGCCGGCCAGCTCACCGAGGCGGTGCGCCGCCACCCGTACTCGCTGCTGCTGCTGGACGAGGTGGAGAAGGCGCACCCGGACGTCTTCAACATCCTGCTCCAGGTCCTCGACGACGGGCGGCTGACCGACTCCCAGGGCCGCACGGTGGACTTCACCAACACCGTCATCGTGATGACCAGCAACCTCGGCTCCGAGGCCATCACCGGTCGCGGCGGCACGCTGGGCTTCTCCCCCGGCGCGGCGGGTGGCGAGGCCGAGGAGGCGGCCCGCCGCGAGCGGGTGCTGCGCCCGCTGCGCGAGCACTTCCGCCCGGAGTTCCTCAACCGCATCGACGAGATCGTGGTCTTCCGCCAGCTCTCCGACGAGCAGCTGCGGCGGATCACGGACATGCTGCTGGACGAGACGCGGCGGCGGCTGCACGCCCAGGACGTGGAGGTCGACTTCACCCCGCAGGCCGTGGAGTGGCTGGCCCGGCACGGCTACCAGCCGGAGTACGGGGCCCGGCCGCTGCGCCGCACCATCCAGCGGGAGGTGGACAACCAGCTCTCGCGGATGCTGCTCGGCGGCGAGCTGGAGCCGCACACCCGGCTGCGGGTGGACGTGTCGGACGGGACCCTGGTCTTCCACCGGGACCAGGCGGCCGCGCCGACGGTGCGGTAGGCGCCCGCGGCGCGGCCCCGGGCGCCCACCGCTCGGACGCGCACCGGAGCCGTACGTGCGGCGGCCGCCGTTCCCGGGGTGGGAACGGCGGCCGCCGCAGGGGTTCCGGTGGGCTGCCTCAGTGGCCCCTGCCCCGGCCGGTGAGGGCGTCGCGGAGCCGGTCGACCATGCCCGCGCCCGCGTCCATGATCTTGTTGGCCGGCGGGGTGTCGGGGGCCGAGGGGTGGGGGCGCGTGGGGGCCGTCTTCTTCGCGGTGCGCGCCTTGTCGCCCAGCTTGTCCAGCTGCTCCTGGGTCGCCGCCTGGCGCAGCCGCGGGAAGAGGTTGCGCTCCTCGTCGGCGATGTGGGAGCGGATCTCGGTCATCAGCTCGGCGACGAGCCGGTCGAACTCGGGGTCGTCGGCGCCGCGCCCCTCCATCGCCTTCATGGTGCGCTCCGCCGCGGAGTGCTCCTCGATCTCCTTGTCGGCGATCTCGTCGCCGTCCGGCAGGAGTTCCCGCACCGCCGGGTACAGGTACTGCTCCTCGGCGACGGAGTGCCGCACCAGCTCCATGACGGCCTGGTCGGCGAACTCCCTGCGCCGCGCGTCTCCCACGGGCATGGCCTCGATCCTGCCGAAGAGCTCCTCGACCTCCCGGTGGTCCGTGCTCAGCTCCTGGATGATGTCTCCGCCG
Source organism: Streptomyces nanhaiensis (assembly GCF_046614825.1). Classification (NCBI taxonomy): domain Bacteria; kingdom Bacillati; phylum Actinomycetota; class Actinomycetes; order Kitasatosporales; family Streptomycetaceae; genus Streptomyces; species Streptomyces nanhaiensis. Next base: position 3,871 of record NZ_JBKJFM010000197.1, on the reverse strand, counting down.
TGTCCCATGGCCGGTGTCTTCCTTTCGCCGTCTGTCACAGGCGTCCGCCGAGGAGGCGGACACAGGCAACGTGTGCCCGGAGTCCGATGCGGCTAACGCCCTGTGACCCGCCGCCGTGCGCCCCCGCCCCGCCGGGCCCGGAGGGCTCCTTCGGCGCGTCCGGACACGCCGACGCGGGGCCTGCGGCCGGGAGGCCGGGCCCCGCGTCGCCGTGCGCCGCCCGTGGCGGGCGCCGGCCGTCGGCTCACTTCTGGGTCAGCATGCCCTCGCGCAGGCGCGCCAGCGCCCTGCTCAGCAGGCGTGAGACGTGCATCTGCGAGATCCCCAGCTCGGCCCCGATCTCCGACTGCGTCATGTCGCCGCCGAAGCGCATCTGCAGGATGCGCCGGTCGCGCTCGTCGAGCTGCTCCATCAGCGGCTTGAGGGCGTGGAGGTTCTCCACCTTCTCCAGGGCCGGGTCGACGTCCCCGAGCTGGTCGGCCAGCGGGGTGTCCTTGCCCTCGTCGCCCACGGGAAGGTCCAGGGAGCCGGCGACGTAGCCGTTGCTGGCCACCTGCCCCTCGATGACCTCCTCGACCGTGACGTTCATGAACTCCGCCAGCTCCTCGGTGGTGGCGGAGCGGCCCAGCCGGCGGCCGAGCTCCTCGTTCGCCCGGGCCAGCTCGATGCGCAGTTCCTGCAGCCGCCTGGGCACGCGTACGGCCCAGCTGGTGTCCCGGAAGAAGCGCTTGATCTCCCCCACGATGTACGGAACGGCGAAGGAGGTGAACTCGACCTCGCGGCTCAGGTCGAAACGGTCGATGGCCTTGATCAGGCCGATGGTGCCGACCTGGACGATGTCGTCCATCGGCTCCGCTCGGTGGCGGAAGCGGGAGGCGACGTAGTTGACGAGCGTCAGGTTGAGCTCGATGAGGGTGTTGCGCGCGTACTGGTACTCGTGCGTCCCCTCCTCCAGCACGCGCAGGCGCTCGAAGAACAGCTTCGACAGCTGCCGGGCATCGCGGGGCGCGACCTTGCCCGCGTCCTCGATTCTCGGCAGTTCGGGCAGATCAGTGGAGGCGGTCTCCTGCTCCTGGTCCGGCAAGACGTCACCGCTCGTCAGCTGAACCTCCGGGCTCAGGCTACGCATCATGCCCTCCTCTTTTGATCTGTCATGTGCAGCACGGCGCGTACCCGGCCCCGAACAACTCACACGCCCATCCGGGTGAGGTTTTACCTACGTACACACGATGTCTGTTAATCACCCGGGGTAAATGCCACCATAACGGATTTACTTCTCACAGCATATAGCCGTGAATGGCATGTTCCCGGTGGTGGACGGACCGCCGGAGCCGCTCGGCCTCCCGCCGGCTCGCGCGATCACCGGCGCACGGAGGGCGAGAGGTCCTAGGTTGTGCATGGCGGCCGGCCCGGCCGCCTCAGCACAGGGCACAGGATCAGGAGGGTCCCATGACCGACGGCCAACCCGGCACCGACCGGGACGCGCTGTCCGCGATCGACCGCAGCATCCCGCACTCGGCGCGGATCTGGAACTACTGGCTGGGCGGCAAGGACAACTACACCGCCGACCGCGAGGCGGGCGACCAGTACCAGGAGATCTTTCCCGGAATCGTGGAACTCGCCCGCGCCTCGCGGGGGTTCCTCTCCCGCGCCGTGACGCACCTGGCCGGCGATCTGGGCGTGCGGCAGTTCCTGGACATCGGCACCGGCCTGCCGACCGCCGACAACACCCACGAGGTCGCCCAGCGCACCGCACCCGAGTCCCGGATCGTCTACGTCGACAACGACCCCCTGGTCCTGGCCCACGCCCGGGCCCTGCTGACCTCCACGCCCGAGGGCGCCACCGCCTACATCGACGCCGATCTGCGCAGCCCCGACACCATCCTGGCCGAGGCCGCCCGGACCCTGGACCTCGACCGCCCGGTCGGCCTGATGCTGATGAACATCCTGGGCCACATCGAGGACTACGACGAGGCCAGGTCGATCGTGAGGCGGCTGATGGCGGCGCTGCCGTCGGGCAGCTGCCTGGTGAGCAACGACGGCACCGACGGCGACGAGGCGTTCAACCGCGCGCAGCGGTTCTACAACGAGATGGCCGGGGTCCCCTACATCCTCCGCACGCCCGGGCAGATCGCCGGGTACTTCAGGGGCCTGGATGTGCTGGAGCCGGGCGTGGTGCCGGTCTCGCGGTGGCGGCCGGAGGCCCCGCCGACCGGTGCGCCGCTCCCCGGCGGCCTTCCCCCCGCCGTGGAGGAGTACGGCGGGGTCGGCGTCAAGCCGTGACGTGCGGAACGGGGAGCCGCGGCCGGGGCGGGGCGGCGGTTCAGCGCCTGGCGTGGCGGCCCCGGCCGCGCCTCGCCTCCGCGGGCGTGTCGGCCGCCACCGCCTCGGCCACGCCCCGCAGGGTGATGGTGGCGTCGTCCAGGAGGGCGTCGGCGGCGGGCACCGCCCCGTCCGGACGGCGCCGGGCGCGCAGGTACTCGACGACGATCGGGAGCACCGAGAGGAGCACGATCAGGACCAGGATCAGGTCGATGTTGTCGCGGACGAACCGCACCTGCCCCAGCGCCGCGCCCAGCAGCGTCACGCCCGCGCCCCACAGCACCCCGCCGAGGACGTTGAAGATCAGGAAGCTGCGGTAGTCCATCCGGCTGACGCCGGCGATGACCGGTGTGAAGGTCCGCACGATCGGCACGAAGCGGGCCAGCACCAGGGACTTGGGCCCGTGCTTCTCGAAGAACTCGTGGGCCTTCTCCACGTTCTCCTGCTTGAAGAGGCGGGAGTCCGGCCGTCTGAACAGGGCCGGTCCCACCTTCCGGCCGAACATGTAGCCCACCTGGTCCCCGGCGACCGCGGCGAGGACGATCAGGGTGCACACCAGCCACAGCGGATGGTGCAGGTACTGGTCGGTGGCGACCAGCAGGCCGGTGGTGAACAGCAGCGAGTCACCGGGCAGGAAGAAGCCGATGAGCAGCCCTGATTCGGCGAAGACGATGCAGAGGATGCCGATCAGACCGAAGGTCTGGATGAGGTGGTCCGGGTCCAGCCAGGCCGGACCGAGCGCGAGAGGGGTCACTTGGGACGTGCTCCTGAAACGGTTGCATGCGCCGGAGCGATAACCCGGGCGCACGCGCCGCCCGGGAATCGTGGTGCCGGACGGCACCTGGCTGGAACTTACAGCGTGTTCGGGGGCCGTCCGGTTCCCGTCCCGGGGGACGGACGGCCGGAATCCGTACGGAGCACACGGGCCGGTGACCGGCGACGGCACCGCCCGCACGGGGCGGGCGGTGCCGTGGAACGGCCGCGGAAGACCTCCCGCGGCCCGCTCGGCCTGCTAGGGCAGGTACTTCTCGACGGCGGCGGCTCCGTGCTCCTCCAGCTCCCTGCGCGCCTTCTCGATCAGTTCCGGCGTGGGCTCGCGGCCGGACAGCATGACCAGATCTTCCGGGTCCACCGGCTGCTCGCTGCCGGTGCGCAGCTGCGCCGGCCGCGGCGCGGAGGACTCTTCCTTGTCGTGTTCACCCTTCACAGCGAGCCTCCTCTGCTCGGTTCCACCCCCGTGAGCGGGGTTGTCTGCTGCGTACCCCCGCATTCCCGGCTGATTCGCCCCGGCGTACGCACGGTCACGGGCCGATCCGCTCCGGGCGCGCCCCCGAGGCGCGCCCGGCGGCCCTGAGCCGGTCGCGGCCCGCTCTCGCCAGCGCGCCCGCCCCCGCGGCGTAGACGAGCGAGAGCACGGCCGCCGCCCGCGCCGGGACCGGAGCTGCCAGCGGGGTACCCGCATCCGGCGGCGGCCGCGCCGTGGTGGACGGTGGAGATCCCCGCGGCGCGCGACAACCACCACGGCGAGCCGCACGTGCACATCGAGCAC
>NZ_JBKJFM010000196.1:0-9304 GCF_046614825.1 Streptomyces nanhaiensis | reverse complement strand
CCGGCGCTGGCCCGCCTCGTCCTGCACCGCTACGACGAGGCGCTCGCCCGGGCCCGTACGGCGGCCCGCGCGCCCGGCCTCCCCGGTCTTCCCGACCCCCGCCCGGTGCGGGGCGCACTGGCCCGCGCCTCCTGACCGCCGCCGGCCGCGTACCCGCCCGCCCCGTACCCGCGCGCGTTGTCACCCGGGGCGGTTAGCGTCGGTGTATGCGCGGCAGGTATGGCGATGCGTACGCCATGGACGACACGACGGACGGCACGGACGGCACACGGGGCACGGCGGGCGGCGCGGCGGAGCACGTCGCCGGTTACGACGGGGCGGCGCTGGAGCGCTGGGTGCCCGAGCCCGACAAACGGCCCGGACGCACCGCCTTCCAGCGCGACCGGGCGCGGGTGCTGCACTCCGCCGCGCTGCGGCGGCTGGCGGGCAAGACCCAGGTCGTCACGCCCGACGCCGCCGCCCCGGCATGGGACGCCACCCCCCGCACCCGCCTGACGCACTCGCTGGAATGCGCCCAGGTGGGAAGGGAGTTGGGCGCCGCGCTCGGCTGCGACCCCGATCTGGTGGAGACCGCCTGCCTCGCCCACGACCTGGGCCACCCGCCCTTCGGGCACAACGGCGAGCGCGTACTGGACGAGATCGCCGGCCCCTGCGGCGGCTTCGAGGGCAACGCGCAGTCGCTGCGGCTGCTGTCGCGGCTGGAGCCGAAGCGGTTCGCCGGACGGACCGGTGAGGACGGCGGGGACGGCGGCCCGCAGGTCTGCGTCGGCCTCAACCTCACCCGCGCCGCCCTGGACGCCGCCACCAAGTACCCCTGGCCGCGCGGCGGCCACCCCGCCGACCCCGCGTCGCCGAAGTTCGGCGTCTACGAGGACGACCTGCCGGTCTTCGAGTGGTTCCGGCGCGGCGCCCCCGGGCACGGGCAGTGCTTCGAGGCGCAGGTCATGGACTGGTCCGACGACGTCGCCTACTCCGTCCACGACGTCGAGGACGGCCTCCACGCCGGCCACCTCGACCCCAACCTGCTGCTGGCCGAGCCCGAGCGGCGCGAGGTCTTCGCCGTCGCCGCCGCCCGCTACGCGCCGCCCGGCACCGAGGAGGCCGAACTCGCCGAGGCCCTGGACCGGTTGCTGGACCAGGAGTGGTGGCCGCACGGCTACGACGGCACTGCCGTCGCCCAGGCCCGTCTGAAGGACGCCACCAGTCAGCTCATCGGCCGCTTCTGCCTGGCCGCCGAGGGCGCGACCCGGGCGGCGTACGGCTCGGGCAGGCTGACCCGCCACGGCGCCCGCCTGGTGGTGCCGCGCGCCACGCGCCTGGAGTGCGACGTGCTCAAGGCCGTCGCGGACCGGTACGTCATGCAGCGCCCCGACCAGGAGCGGCTGCGCGGCGAGCAGCGCGACATCCTGGCCGGACTGGCCGAGGCGCTGATCGCCCGTGCCCCGGACGGCCTGGATCCGCAGTTCCGCGCGCTGTTCTCGGAGGCCGGCGACGACCGGGCCCGGCTGCGCGTGATCGTCGACCAGATCGCCTCCCTCACCGACGCCTCCGCCCGCCACCTCCACGCCCGCCTCACGGGCCCGGCGGCGTGACAGCACGGGGCGGCAGCATGACAACACGGACCGGTCGCCGCCCTGCTCGACGGCGAGGGGCTGTCCCAGTGGGCCGGGGGGCGCCGGATGGTTTTCCGTCCGAAGGAAGCCCACCGGCTCGGCGTCCGCGTCATAACCGCTTCGACGACCCCCGTCGAGGCGTACGCCCCGACGCGCTGCCTGCGGCCTGGTGGTGGGCGCTGTCCCGGCTCCACGTGGAGCCGGTGACCGGAGAGGCCCCCGGGGCGCGGCCGGCCCTCTGAAGGAGACCGGACCGCACGGCCGCACGTACGCCGTCGACGCGGCCCTGGCGGCCGTCGCCCTGCGGCAGCCCGGCGCCGTCGCCGTCCTCACCTCCGGCGAGGACGACATGCGCAAGCCGCGCGGCGACCGCGTGGTGGTCGTCAGGCTCCGACCGCCCGCCCCGGAGCGTGGTAGGAAGACCGGATGAGCCGCTTGCCCGTCCACGGCCCCGAGGGCCCCCTCCGCGCCGCGCCGGCCCCGCAGGGGCCGCCCGCCGCCGTACGGGCCGTGCTCTTCGACTTCTCCGGCACGCTGTTCCAGATCGGGACGTACGCGGACCGCATACGGGCGGCACTGGCGCGCCCGGTGGGCGAGGCGGAGATGGAGGCCCTGCTGGGCGGGCTCGAAGCCGGTCTGTCGGACCCGGCGGTGGCCGGGGCCCAGCGTGCCCGGGACGTGTCCGCCCGGGCCCACCGGCACGCCTTCACCACCTGGTACGCCTCCGTCCCGGAGCTGGCACCGGTGGCCGGGGCGCTCTACGAGCAGTTGCGGACCCCCGGGCACTGGGTGCCGTACGCGGACAGCGCGGCCGTGCTGGCACGGCTGGCCGGTGCGGGCGTGGCCCTGGGCGTGGTCAGCGACGTCGGATGGGATCTGCGCCCCACCTTCGCCCATCACCGGCTGGACGGCTGGCTCTCCTCCTGGGCGCACTCCTTCGAGCACGGTACGGAGAAGCCGGATCCCCGGCTCTTCCTGTACGCCTGCCGGGAGTTGGGCGTCGATCCGGCCGAGACCCTGATGGTGGGGGACCACCCGGCCAAGGACGGCGGGGCGGCCGGTGCGGGGCTGCGCTCCTACGTGCTGCCGGCCGGAGCCGCCCCGGGGCAGGTCCGGGGGCTGGACGCCGTTCTCCGGCTGGCCGGGATCGGCGACGGGTAAGCCCCGCAGGACCGCGGTCACCGCCCCGGGGGCCCGCCCCGGTCCGGTCGTGCGAACGGCCCCAGCCAGCGGCGCCGGGCGCCGAGCCACTCGTCCCAGGCCGGTCCCGTGTCCATCTCCTCCCGCAGCGGCGTCCCCGCCCCGGCGGAGGCCGCCGCGTACCAGCGGCCCAGGCGTTCCGAGAGCGCTCCCGCGGAGACGCCGTGCAGGACGATGCTGAGGAAGACGGTGACCGCCATCACGCTGCCCAGCCGCTCCAGCCCGGGACCGCCCTCCCGTACGGCCAGGAGCCCCAGGATGACGGAGGCCAGGCCGCGGGGCCCGAACCAGCCGACGAAGGCCACCGTGGGCGCGTGCAGGCCGCTGCCGAGCAGCGAGAGGGCCACCGGGACCATGCGGACCACGGTGAGGCTGAGCAGGGCGTAGCAGACGATCCGCCAGTCCAGCCGCTCCAGGGTGGGCCCGAGCAGCACCGCGCCGAACACCAGGAAGCTCAGTGCGGCCAGCAGCCCGCCGAGGTCCTCCGCCAGCCCGGCGGCGTCCTCGGAGCCCTCCGGGCCGGTGGCGAACCGCAGCGCGGCGCCGAAGGCGAAGCCCGCCATCCACACGGCGATGAACCCGCTCCCCCCGGTCGCGTCCACGAGGAGGTAGGAGCCCGCGGCGAGGGCCAGGGGCAGCGCCTGTGCCCACTCCGGGGTGACCCAGCCCCTGGCGTCCGACCACTTCAGCAGCCGTCCGCCGGTCCATCCGACCACCACGCCCAGGACCGTGCTCAGCACCAGGGCGCGCCAGAACACCTGGGCCGGTCCGGCCTCCGCCCCGGCAGCCGTGGGCGCCGCGGCGAGGAAGAGGACGAAGAAGGGCAGGACCATGCCGTCGTTCAGTCCGCTCTCGACGGTGAGTCCCTGGCGCACCAGCGCGGGGACCCGGGGGGAGGAGACCGTGGTCCTGCCCAGTGCCGCGTCGGTGGGGGCGAGTACGGCGCCGACCAGTGCCAGCTCCCAGACGCCGAGCTCCGGGAACAGCGGCCAGGCCAGCAGCCACCCCGCGCCGATGGTCAGCGGCAGCCCGATCCCCAGGAGGCGGCCGGGCAGGAAGCGCCCCCTGCGCAGAGCCCATCTGCGGATCGCCATCGCGTCGGTGAACAGCACCAGGGCCAGGGCGGTCTCCAGCAGCGGCAGCAGGAGGCCGGAGTCGGGTCCGGGCAGCGGCAGCCCCAGTCCGGCCGGACCGATCAGGAGCCCGAAGGCGGTGAAGACCATGGCGGTGGAGACGGGGGTGCCGGCGAGTCTGCGCGATCCCAGTGCGTAGGCGGCGACGGCGGCCGCCACCGCGGCCCCGGTCCACTCCCCGCCGGTCACGGGTGCTCCCTCCCCGTCCCGCCGCGGGGTGTCCCGTCCGCTCCGCGCAGAGCGGTGCCCCTCACGCCTGCCCGCATCCCGCTGCCCCTTCCGTGGCGCCTGGGTGGACGACGCGGGCCATTGTGCTGTTCCGGCGGCTCTCCGTACGGCCGCGACATGTCGGTACGGCCGTGTGCGGCACCGATGGCGGGGGGATCCGGTGCCGCACGCACACGATCGGGGGAGCGGGCCTTCGCCGCGGTCCGTACGGGTCCCGGCGCGGCCGGGTGGCCGGCGCCTCCGCGTCGCGGAGGCGCCGGGGGCGCGGTTCAGCAGGCGCCCAGGTCCCGCCAGACCCCGGAGACGCCCGGCTCCTCGCCGCGCGTCCACCAGGCGGCACGCCAGGCGTGGCCCCGGTGGGTGGCGGACTGGCCGCCGTTGTAGACCGTGGAGTTGTTCCAGGCGGCGGAGGAGCACTCGGCCGGCCGGGTCGGCGGCTCCGGCGTCCCGCCCCCGCCGTCACCGCCGCCGCTGCCGACCTGGACGTCCACGCAGTTGTAGAACGCGTTGGCGGTGTCCGCGACGTTCCACACGGCGAGGATCTTGTGCTTGCCGGAGGGCAGGCCGCTCAGGGTGTGCGAGATGTTCGACGGCGGGCGGGTGCCGCCCTGGTCGAACCGCTTGAACAGCACGCCGTCGACGTAGTAGTCCCAGGTGCTGGTGCTGTGCGCGGCGGTCAGCCGCCACTGGAAGGTGACGGTGCTGGAGACCTGGGTCACCGGCCAGTTCCGGCTGTCGTCGTCCAGGAAGGTCCACCGGGTGCCGCCGCTGCACAGGCGCGAGCCCTTGGGGGCCTCGACGCTCTGCGGCTCGTACTGCAGGCCGTCGCAGCCGGTGACCCGGCCGGTGGCGCAGTGGTCCTGGCGGCTGGGCGGGGAGGTGATCCAGCCGTGGGCGCCCGCCGAGCTTGCCGAGGTCATGACAAGCGCGAGGGGCAGTGCCAGCGCGAAGGCGAAGAGTGAGGCCAGCAGCCTCGCGGGACTCCTCCGCGCCGTCCGGGGAATGTGTCCGGTCTTTCGCATGTGGGGGCTCCTCCTCCTTCCGCGCGAGCCGGGCCGGCCGGTGCGCGGAGCGGTACGGGGGGTGGCGACCTGCCGTGCGCAGGGCCTCGACGGTGACGATAGATTGGTACATACCAATCGTTAAGAGCGGCTTCCGGCCCGTTTCGCGGGGGCGCGGCCGGGGTGCGCACGGCGCAACGGAGGTCGTCCGTCCGGGTGGAGGAGGCCGGAGGATGGGCGAAGAGGGCCGGGATGAGATGTTCTGTCCGCTGGCCGGATCCGGTCCGCGCCGACGGTCCGCGCCGACGGTCCCGCCCCGCCCCGCCCCGCCCCTTCCCCGCAGCGCCGCGGCGGGGAAGGGGCGGGGCCGCTCTCAGGCCAGGGCGTGACCGGTGGTGCTGTCCACGTGGCCCGGGATCTCCCCCTCGTGGCGGTCCCCGGTCGAGGCCGTACCGGTGGGCTCGAACATCAGGATCGACCCGCCGTCCGAGGACGGCTTGTGCTCGGTGCCGCGCGGCACCACGAACACGTCGCCCTTGTGCAGTTCGACGGTCCGCTCGCCGCCGTCGGCGTCGCGCAGGGCGATGTCGAAGCGGCCGTCGAGGACGAGGAAGAACTCGTCGGTGTCCTCGTGCACGTGCCAGACGTGCTCGCCCTCGGTGTGGGCGATCCGCACGTCGTAGTCGTTCACGCGGGTCACGATCCGCGGGCTGTACACGTCGGTGAAGGAGGCCAGGGCCTCGGTCAGGTTGACGGGGCGCGGTGCGGACTGGGATACGGGTGTCTCGCTCATGGAGCCGATTCTCGGCGGTTTCCGCGCACCGTTCACGGTGTTTTACGGGAGTGCGCGGAAAACGCTGGAGCCGGTTCGCCGGTTCCCCGCAGTTCCGCCGAAACGGCCCGCGGACGGGTACGGCCGTGCCCCGGGCAGCGCCGAATTCCTGCGGGGGCCGCCGCGGAGGACGGACGAGGCCAGGCAGGAACGCCGCCGCGGGTTCAGAATGGACACCGTGCCGGCGGTCGCCACCGCGATCGGCCTGTCGGGCCTCGGCCGGACCCCGGCCCGGCCACGAGGCGCAGGGGCCGCGGTCGCCGCTGACCACCGCGGCGGTCGTGGTGGCGTCGGCCCTCTCCGGGCGGTGGTTCCGCCGGGAGAGGGCCGGAGGAGAGACCTGGTCGTGTACGGGCGGAGGCAGTGATGCGGGTGGTCGACGTCGCGGAGGACGGTCCGCTGCTGCAGGTGCTCTACGAAGACCTGCTCGTCCCCTCGTTCCCCCCGGACGAACTGCAGACCCTCCAGTGGGTCCGCGACGGCCTGGCGGACGGCGGCGTCGTGGTCGGCGCCGTACTGGACGACGCCGGCGCCCCCGAGGCGGTGGCCGTCGGCGAGTGGGACGCGCCGAGCCGGGTCCTGCTGCTGTCCTACCTGACGGTGCGGCCCCGGATCCGCTCCAGGGGGCTCGGCGGCCTGCTGATGGGCGTGGTCACAGGAGCCTGGCGGGAGCGCTTCCGGCCGCTGCTGACGCTCGCGGAGGTGGAGCATCCGCTGGCGCACGAGGCGGGCGGCGAGCGCGGCGACCCGGCCGCCCGGCTGCGCTTCTACGCCCGGCACGGCGCCCGGGCCCTGGACATCCCCTACTTCCAGCCCGTGCTGCGCCCCGGCGCGGAGCGGGTCCACGGAATGCTGCTGCTGGTGCTCACCCGTGCCGGAGGCACGGGCGGGGAACGGCCGGACACGGTCGATCCCGGACCGGTCCGCGCCTTCCTGGAGGACCGCCTGCTCTCGGACGAGGAACACGATGCGGACGGCCCGGTGCTGCGGATGCGCGGCGCCCTGGCCCGCCCCGGCGGCATCGGGCTGCTGCCGCTGGACGACGTCCGCGCGCTGCCGCTGTCCGCCCCGGACGGGGACGGGGACGCCCGCCCGTAGGCGGGCGGGCGGCCCTCAGGAGGCCGGTTCCGGGGCCAGGTCCACCACGACGGCGGCGTGGTCGGACGGCCAGACGCCGCCGACCGGGCCGTCACCCGCCCGCCGTACGGCCGTGACACGGCCGACCCCGTCCGGGCCGGGTGGCCCGACGTGGACGTAGTCCACGCGCGCGCTGGGCCGGAAGGTGGCCGCGACGTAGGGGTTGGCCGCGTCCCGGGTGGCCGCCGGGGCGGCCGGGGCGGCGTACTCCCAGGCGTCCAGCAGCACCTGGCCCTCGACGGCGGGGGCCGTACGGGAGCCGCCCAGCAGACGGATCTCGTCGGAGTCGGGCGTCGCGTTGAAGTCCCCGGTGACCACGGGCGGGAAGCCGTTCCCGGCGCGGTGCGCCGCGACGAACTCCGCCAGGGCCGCGACCTGCCGGCAGCGCAGGGCCGAGGCGTGCGCTGCCGAGGTCAGGTGCGTGGTGAAGAACGGCACAGGGCGGCCGGGCGCGTCCAGCAGGGCGTACAGCGCCACCCGGCCGTCGTCTCCCCCGGCCGGGGGCAGCGCGGCCCGGGCCCGCTCCACCACGGGCCAGCGGCTGAGCACGGCGTTGCCGACGCCGAGTTCCGGGTCGTCCAGCCGCTTGCGCCACTGCCCGGGTACGTCCCAGGAGGCCCAGGCCCAGTGCATGTCCAGCTCGCGGGCGAGCCGCTGGGCGAGGTTCTCGCCGCCGCGGGTCCACACCTCCTGCAGGCCGACCGCGTCGGGCCGCAGTTCGCGCAGCGTGGCGAGGATCGCCTCGTACCGCTCCCGCCACGGCCCGAACCGCCACCACACGTTCCACGTCATCACGCGCATCCGCCGCCCCGCTCCCTGCGTCGCCCCTGGTGGGCCATGGGTGTACCCCTTCCACCGCCCCGGTACCCGCCCGATGTGACGCCCAGCGGTCCGCGGGGGAAACGGTTCGGGTACGCCCGTCCCGGGCGGGCCGCGTCAGTCGGCCGACTCCAGGAAGTCCGCTATCGCCGGGGCGAAGGAGGGGTCGCGCACGGTCGTCAGATGGTCGCCGTGCAGGGTCCGCAGCCAGGCGTGGGGGAGCGCGTCGGCGAGCACCCGGGGGCGCCCGGCCAGCGGGTCGTCCGCGCCCGCGAGCACCAGGGTCGGCACGGTGACGTCCGCCAGCGCGGTCGGGCCCTGGTGCATGGACCTGCCCTGCGCGGCCAGGGCGCGGCGGTCGGCGCCCACCTCGTCCGCCCAGATCCGCAGGCCCGCCATCCGCAGCGGTACGTCGGCCGGATCGTCCGCGAGCAGCGCCGCCACCACCAGTTCGGGGGGCAGTTCACGGGTGTCCACACCGCCCAGCTCGACCACCCCGGCCCCCACGCCGCCGACCACCAGCCGGGTGACGCGCTCGTCCCGGGCGGCGGCCAGCAGCGCGGTGACCGCGCCCATCGAGTAGCCCACCAGGTGCACCCGTCCCTCGCCGAGGACGTCCAGCAGGACCAGCAGGTCGCGCGCCATGGCCTCCTCGCCGTAGCGGCGGGCGTCGTGCGGCTTGTCGGAGCGGCCGTGGCCGCGCGCGTCGATGCCCACCACCCGCCGCCCCCGCCGGGTCAGCACCTCGACGACGCCGGGCCTGACCCAGTTGGTGTGGGTGTCGGCGATGAAGCCGTGGTGCAGCACCACGACCGGCAGCCCGGTGTCCCCGCCGGGCGCCGGGTCCCAGCGGTGGTAGCGGATGGTCACACCGTCGAAGGAGGTGAACTCTCGTGTCATGGGCCGACCGTAGGACGGCCGGCAGCGGCCCGGCGGTCGCGGGGGAGGCCGTTGTGCGAGCGCACACGCCGGCCGGCCGGCCGCTGGGCCGCGGCCGCGACCTGGTCTTATTGTCATGGACACTATGTGGGCTCGGTGCTGTCGTGGGAGGACACCCGGGCCACCTGGGAGTCCCTTCCGAGGAGGGATGCGCGGATGCACGGTGCGAACACCGCACGCAAGGCCGTGGCGGAACTGATCGGCGGCGCACGCGCGGGACGGGGCGGCGCGCTGCTGGTGCGGGCCGAACCGGGGCTCGGCGCCGGCGCCCTGCTGGACCATGCCGCGGCCCGCTTCGAGGCAGCGGACGGAGGCGGCACCGTGCTGCGCGCGCGGGGCGTGGCCGCCGAGACGGCCGTCCCCTACAGCGGACTGCACGCCCTGCTGCGGCCGGTGGCCGGC
>NZ_JBKJFM010000195.1:0-9353 GCF_046614825.1 Streptomyces nanhaiensis | reverse complement strand
CGCGGGCGCGTCCGCGGGGGCCCGCCCGGCCGACGAGGAGCACCGGCGGGCACTGGTCCGGCAGTCCCGGCACATCGCCGAGGCGGCCGCGGAACGGGCCCGGGAGAGCGCCCCGGGGCTGGAGGTGGTGCCGTCGGCGGCGGACGAGAACGCCGTCGCCGCGCTGGTGGGCGCCGGGCGCCGGGCCGCGCTGACCGTGGTCGGCACCCGCGGCCACGGCGGTTTCACCGGGCTGCTGCTGGGCTCGGTGAGCCTGCGGGTCGCGGCGCACATCGAGGGGCCCCTGATGGTCGTGCGCGGCGACAACGAGCGCCCCCGGCACGCCGTGGTCGTCGGCGTGGAGTACGGCACGGACACCGACGCGGCGCGCTACGGCTTCGAGGAGGCCGAGCGGCGGGCGGCGGCACTGCTCGTCCTGCACGCCTGGGAGCTGCCGGTCTACCCCGGTGTCATGGTGCCGCCGCCGACCCGGATGCTGGAGGAGATCGCCGAGGAGCAGGCCCGCTACGAGGAGAGCGTGCCGATGGACGCCGTCGCCGGACTGCGCGAGGCGTACCCCAACGTCGACGCCCGGGTCGAGACGGTGTACGCCGGGCCCGGCCACGCGCTCGTCGAGGCCAGCGCCGCCGCCGACCTGGTCGTCCTGGCCGCGCACCGCCGCCACCGCCTCCTCGGCATGCGCCTGGGCCCGGTCACCCACGCGGTGCTGCACCACGCCCACTGCCCCGTGGTGCTCGTCCCCACCGCCGCCTGACCGGCCGCCCGACCGGCCGCCGGCCCGCTCCGTCAGCCCGGCCAGCGCCAGCCGACGACCTCGGGCAGGTCGGTTCCGTGCTCGCGGATCCAGCCGTGGTGCCGCTCGCGCGCGTCCCGCGCCGACGCGAGCAGCCCCCCGGCCCGCTCCGCGAACCCCGGCGCCCGGTCGACCACGTCCATGACCAGCCGGTAGCGGTCCAGGTCGTTGCGGACCACCATGTCGAACGGGGTGGTGGTCGCCCCGCTCTCCCGGTAGCCGCGCACATGCAGCCGGTCGTGGAGGCCCGGCCGGTGCGCGATCCGGTGGATCAGCCACGGATAGCCGTGGTAGGCGAACACCACCGGCCGGTCGCGGGTGAACACCGCTTCGAACTCCGCGTCCGGCAGCCCGTGCGGATGCCGCGAGGCGGGCATCAGCCGGGCGATGTCCACGACGTTCACCACCCGCAGCGCCAGCCCGGGCAGGTGCTCGCGCAGCAGCGAGGCCGCGGCCAGCGCCTCCTGGGTGGGCACGTCCCCGGCACAGGCCAGCACCACGTCCGGCTCCCGTCCCGGCCGCTCGGTCCCGGCCCACTCCCACACCCCGGCGCCGCGCTCGCAGTGGTCGCGGGCCCGCTCCGGCGTGAGCCAGTCGAAGCAGGGCTGCTTGCCGGCGACGACCACGTTCACCGTGTCCGTCGTCCGCAGCACGTGGTCGGCCACGCACAGCAGGGTGTTGGCGTCCGGGGGGAAGTAGGCGCGCACCACCTCGGGACTCTTGGTGAGGACGTGGTCGACGAAGCCGGGGTCCTGGTGGGAGAAGCCGTTGTGGTCCTGGCGCCACACGTGCGAGGTCAGCAGGTAGTTCAGGCTCGGCACGGGAGCACGCCAGGGCACCTCGCGGGCGCTCTGCAGCCACTTGGCGTGCTGGGTGACCATGCTCGCCACGATGGTGGAGAACCCCTCGTAGGAGGTGAACACCCCGTGCCGCCCGGTGAGGGTGTAGCCCTCCAGCCAGCCCTGGCACAGGTGCTCGGAGAGCACCTCCATCACCCGGCCGCCGCCGCCGAGGTTCCGGTCCGTCTCCAGCGAGGCGCCCTGCCAGGCGCGGGGTGTGGCCTCCAGGACGTCCTGGAGGTGGTTGGACTCGGCCTCGTCCGGGGCCGTCAGCCGGAAGTCCCGCCGCTGCGCGGTGTCCTCGAAGACCCGCCGCAGCATGCCGCCCAGCACCCGGGTCGGCTCGTGGGAGGAGGCGCCGGGCCGGTCCACCGGCACCGCGAAGGCCTCCGGGCCGCGCAGCGGCAGCGGCCGCCGCAGCCGGCCGCCGTCGGCGTGCTTCGAGGCCCCCAGCCGCCGCTCCCCGCGCGGTACGTGCGCCAGCACCCCGGGCAGGGGGCGGCCGGAGCCGTCGAACAGCTCCTCGGGCCGGTACGAGCGCAGCCACCGCTCCAGCACGCGCAGCCGGCCGGGGTCGTCGCGCACGTCCTTCACCGGGATCTGGTGGGAGCGCCAGGTGTCCTCCACCGGGTCGCCGTCCACCTCCCGCGGACCGGTCCAGCCCTTGGGGGTGCGCAGCACGATCGCCGGCCAGCGGGGCCGCCCGGCCGTCCCCTCCTCCCGCGCCGCCCGCCGGATCGCGGCGATCTCCTCCAGCGCCGTGTCCAGGGCGGCGGCCAGGGCGCGGTGCACCTCGGCGGGCGGGGTGTCCGGGGCGGCCGTCACGTACAGCGGCTGGTGGCCGTAGCCGCGCAGCAGGGCGTCCAGCTCCTCGTGGGGGATGCGGGACAGGACGGTCGGGTTGGCGATCTTGTAGCCGTTGAGGTGCAGGACGGGGAGCACCGCGCCGTCGTGCACCGGGTCCAGGAACTTGTTCGAGTGCCAGGAGGCGGCCAGCGGCCCCGTCTCCGCCTCGCCGTCCCCGACGACGCAGACGGCCACCAGGTCCGGGTTGTCCAGGGCGGCCCCGTAGGCGTGGGACAGGGAGTGGCCCAGCTCCCCGCCCTCCTGGATCGAGCCGGGCACCACCGGGGAGGTGTGACTGGGCAGCCCGCCGGGGGAGGAGAATCGTTCGAACAGCCGCGCCATCCCCGCCTCGTCGCGCCCCATGCCGGGCCAGAGCTCACCGAAGGTGCCCTCCAGCCAGCTCCCCGCCAGCACCGCGGGCGCGCCGTGGCCCGGCCCCCACACGCACAGCACGTCGAGGTCGCGGGCGCCGATCACCCGGTTCAGATGGGTGTAGACCAGGCCCAGGCCCGGACAGGTGCCCCAGTGGCCCAGCAGCCGCGGCTTGACGTGCTCGGGGCGCAACTCCTCGCGCAGCAGCGGGTTGCCCCTGAGGTAGAGCTGGCCCGCGGCCAGGTAGTTCAGGGCACGCCAGTGCGCGTCCAGTTCGGCGCACTCGCGGTCGGTGAGCGGGGGGTGCGTCTGCATGGAACCTCCGGTCGTGGCTCGGTCGTGGCTCGGGCTGTCACTCGGGCCGCCGCCCGGTCGGCCCCCGGGGGCTCCGGGGCCCTCCGGAACGTGCGGCGCCTGTGCCCCGTGTCCCCTCCGCGCGGTCGGCCACACCCGTGCACGCCGCCCGGGCGGAGGCCGCGCGCCGTGACGGGCGCCCGCGCGACACCCCGCGCCCGCCGTCCGGTTGCCGCGGCACCCTCCCCGGCAGCACGATGGCGGCGTGTTCAGACAATGGCTGGCGCTGGAGGCGGGTGCGGACCCGGCCGAACGGTCCGGAGCGGTGCGCCGCGCCCACGAGTCGTTCCTGGCCGGGGGAGCGGTCGGCGCGCCCGTGCGCCGTCTGATAGCCGACTCCTGGCAGCGCTCGGCCAGGGCGTCGGTCGGAGTGGACCAGATGGCCCCCGTGGACCTCGCCGACGACGACCTCGACACCCACCGCCGGGAGCACATCCTGGGCCGGGTCATGCCGCTGTTCCGGGAGCTGCTGGGAGGCATCGCCGAGGAGGGCGCCCATCTGCTGTCGGTCTGCGACGAGCAGGGCCGGATTCTGTGGGTGGAGGGCCACGCGGAGGTCAGGCGGCGCGCGGAGCGGGTGAACTTCGTCCCCGGCGCCCGCTGGTCCGAGTCCCACGCCGGAACCAACGCCCCCGGCACCGCGCTCGCCCTCGGACACCCGGTGCAGATCTTCGCCGCCGAGCACTACTGCCGTCCCGCCCAGCCCTGGACCTGCGCCGCGGCCCCCGTCCGCGATCCGCGCACCCGCCGGGTGCTGGGCGTCGTGGACATCACCGGCGGCGACCACCTCGCCTCACCGCACAGCCTCGCCCTCGTCCAGGCCACCGCCCGGGCTGCCGAGGCTCAGCTCGCCTCCCTGCTCCCGGCCGCCGCCCCGGTCCGCCTCCTGGAGGTCCTGGGCCGCGACGGCGCCCTGCTCCGCACCGGCCGGTCCGGGGCGCCGGTACGGCTGGGGGCGCGGCACAGCGAGATCGTGCTGCTGCTCGCCTCCCACCCCGAGGGGCTCTCCGGCGGCCGGCTCGCCCTGGAGCTGTACGGCGAACGCGACGTCAGCCCGGTCACCCTGCGCGCCGAACTGTCCCGGCTGCGCGGGGTGCTGGGCCCGCTCCTGGCCTCCCGTCCGTACCGCCTGACCGCCCGGGTGCGCACCGACCGCGACACGGTCGCCGAGGCGCTGGAGGCCGGTGACCTGCCCACCGCGCTGGCCGCCTACCGCGGTCCGCTGCTGCCGCTGTCCGAGGCGCCCGGGGTGGTGCGGATGCGGCGGCGGCTGGAGGACGGACTGCGGCGGGCACTGCTCGCCCGCCGGGATCCGGAACTGCTGGACGCCTGGGTGCGCACCCCCTGGGGGGAGGACGACCTCCAGGCCTGGGAAGCCCTGGTCGGCGCGCTGCCCCCGGAGGCCGGGGCGGTGCCCGGCGCACGGCTGGAAGCCCTGCGCGACGCCTACGGGATCGGACGGCCGCGGGGGGCGTGCGCCCCGCGCGGCCGTGGCGCAACGTTCCCGCAACCTCCCGTTGCCTAACGTGGCGGTGCGCCTTCGCCGTTCGGCCGCCCATGGGCGAGCCGGTGCGGCGAAGCCTCCGTGTTCCGTTCCATGGGGACGCCTTGGGAAAGGCTCCCGGCCGCCCGGCGGCGCCCGGGCCCTGCCCGGGCCGATCGCCCCGTGGCCGCCGGCGCCGGGAGGGGCCGCCCGTTCGGGCGGTGCGCACCCGGGAGCGGGGCGTGGAGCGGCGCTCCTCTCCCGGACCGCCGGGTGGCACGGCGGGGCCGCACGACCTGCTTGACGGCGAGCAGGACGAACGGCGCCCGGTGGGGACCCCGCGCGTGCGGGGCCTCATCCGGCCCCGCCGTGCCGCCCGCGTCCGTCAGTCCAGGACTTCCAGAGGGTCCCCCGTGCGCAGGGTGCCGGTGTTCTCGGGAACGAGGAGCTGCCCGAACAGCAGCCGGTCGCCGGAGCGGCGGTGCCTGGCCAGGGTGCGCAGCGGCTCCTTGCCCCGCTCGGCCGTGGCCTGGTCGGTCGTGGTCACCACGCAGCGGCCGCAGGGCTTGGCCACCCGGAAGGACACCTCGCCGATCCGGATGCGGCGCCAGCCGTCCTCGGACCAGGGAGCGGTGCCCTCGACGACCACGTTGGGCCGGAAGCGGTCCATCGGCAGCGGACCCTCGTCCGGGTGATCCCCCTGCTCTATCAGCAGGTTGAGGGCGTCCAGCGACGAGACCGTGGTCAGCAGCACCGGGAACGCGTCGGCGAGGCTCACCGTTTCGCCCGGGCGGCCGTGCGAGGAGGTGACCGGACGCCGGTGCTCGGGCGCGTCCATGTGGACCAGCCGCGCGTCCGTCCCCAGATACTCCGTCAGCCAGCCGTGCGCCTCACCGGACGCGGGCACCGCCTCCACCTTGGTGCGCCACACCTCGAACACCTCGGTGCCCGAGGCCGGATCCGGCACCTCGACGGTCAGCGGCGGCATCCCGGGAGCGGACAGCCGCAGGCCGCCGCCGGGCAGCGGCTCGGCGGCGGCCAGTGCGAGGCGCGGGTGCCCGCGCTGGGTGAGCGGTGCGCCGTCGGGACCGGCCGCCATCCAGCGCCGGTCCCCCGACAGTCCCCATGGCTCCACGACGGCACGGGCGGTGCCGGCACCCGCGAACGACTTCACCGGGTAGACGTTGAGCGCGGCCAGTGTGGACGTGGTCATGCGCCCATCCTGCCACCCGGGCCGGACAGTCGGCGGGTCAGTAACCGCGCCCCTGGTACGAGTGGCCGTAGGGCTCCTCGTACGAGCCGGGGTACGGGCTCTGGGCGGGCGCCGGGCGGGCGGCGACCGGGCGCATCTGCTGCGGCTGCGGCTGCTGCGGGTAGCCGTACCCGCCGCGCGGCGCGGTGGCCTGCTGCGGGATGTACGGCGCGGGCGCCTGCTGCAGCGGCGCGGGCTGCTGGACCGGCGCGGGCTGCGGGTAGGCCGGGGCCGGGTAGCCCCGCGCCGGCTGCGACTGGTAGGAGGGCCCCGAGGGCAGCGCGGGCAGCGCGGCCGGGAGGGCGGGCAGATGGTCCGAGGTCTCGTACGGGGAGGCCGGAACGCGTATGGGTGCGATCTGAGGGGTGCCCCGCTCGGCGACCAGGCTGTCGTAGATCGGGGTGTCAGCGAAGGACGGCGCGCTGTAGTAGCCACCGCCGTAGGTGCTGCGGGGGGACGTCATACTCATAAGTTAAGCCCACGATGTGCTGGTTGGGGAGAGCGAAAAGAAGGTCATTTGACGGGTTCTCCGCGGTCATCGGCCGCGGCTGTGGCCAAAGGCGTAGGAAACGGTCATATCGCCTGTCCGGGAGACGGGACGGCCGGGGAGCGGACCGGCGGAGGCCGACGGGGATGCCCGGCGCGGGAAAACCGTTCCCCGCACGTCCCGGCGGGCGGCCCGCTGCAATAGGTTTGGTGGCCCGGCGGAACGCGGAGGACGCGGACGGCCCGGCCACGGAGGGGGAAGCATGACCATGCTCAAAGGCGCCAACGTCCCGGTCCCCGCGGACTCGGTCCGGGTCGAGGTGGGATGGCGCACCGGGCCGGGGGTGCCGGACGTGGACGCCTCGGCACTGCTGCTGACCTCCTCGGGCAGGGTCCGCTCGGACGGCGACCTCGTCTTCTACAACCAGGCGCGGCACGCCTCGGGCGCCGTGCGCCACGAGGGCAAGCGCCCCGCGGGCGGCACCGTGACCGACACCCTCGCCGTCGACCTCGCCCGCCTCGGGCCCGCCGTCGAGAAGGTCGTCGTCGCCGCCTCCGCGGACGGCGGGGACTTCGGCCGGGTGCCGGGGCTGTGCATACGGGTGCTCGACGCCGGCAGCGGGGCCGAACTCGCCCGGTTCGACAGCCGGGACGCCACCGTCGAGACCGCCTTCGTCCTCGGCGAGCTCTACCGCAGGCAGGGCGCCTGGAAGTTCCGGGCCGTCGGGCAGGGCTACGACAGCGGACTGGCCGGCCTCGCCACCGACTTCGGGATCACCGTCGACGAGCCGCAGGCGCCGCCGTCCCGCCCCCTGCCCGCGGCCCCCGCACCCGCGGCCCCCGTCGCCGCCGCGCCGGCGAGGCCCGCGCCGCAGCCGGTGAGGCTGACCAAGGTCACCCTGACCAAGGAGGCCCCCACGGTCTCCCTCGCCAAGCAGGGCGGCACCTCCGGCACGATGCGGGTCAACCTCAACTGGCAGACGCGCAAGCAGTTCAGGGGCTGGGGGAGCAAGCTGGGCCGGGCCATGGCGATGCACGCGGACCTCGACCTGGACCTGTGCGCCCTCTACGAGCTCACCGACGGCAGCAAGGGGGTCGTCCAGGCACTCGGCAACGCCTTCGGCGCACTGCACCGTCCGCCGTACATCCACCTCGACGGCGACGACCGCACCGGCGCCGTGGAGACCGGCGAGAACCTCACGGTCAACCTCGACCACAGGGAGAGGTTCCGGCGCATCCTGATCTTCGTCACGATCTACGAGGGCGCCCGCAGCTTCGCCGGACTCCACGCCACGGTCACGCTCACCCCGCAGCACGGCGCGCCCGTCGACTTCTCCCTCGACGAGTGCACCCTCCCCTCCACCGTCTGCGCACTGGCGCTGATCACCAACCGGGGAGGCGACCTCGTCGTCCAGCGCGAGTCGCGCTTCCTGGTGCCCGAACGCGGGGTGAGCCCCCAGCGGACGGTGGACCAGGCCTACGGCTGGGGCATGCAGTGGACGCCCGGCCGCAAGTGACCTCCCCCGGGCGGCCGCCCTCGCACGGCGCCGGCCGGGCCGTCCGGTGGGCGCCGAGCCCGCCCGTGCCCGTACGCTGTGGTCCGTGAGAATCGCGCTTCTGGACTCCGGGATCGGGTTGCTGGCCGCCGCGGCCGCGGTGCGGCGTGCGAGACCCGACGCCGACCTCGTCCTGTCGTCCGCCCCCGACAGCATGCCCTGGGGGCCGCGGACCGCCGAGGACATCACCGCCCGCGCCCTGGACTGTGCGCGGGCGGCCGCCGCGTACGCGCCCGACGCGCTGATCGTCGCCTGCAACACCGCCTCCGTGCACGCCCTGGAGGTGCTGCGCGCCGAGCTCGAGCCCGCGGTGCCGGTGGTCGGCACGGTGCCCGCCGTCAAGCCGGCCGCCGCCGCGGGCGGGCCCCTGGCCGTCTGGGCCACCCCCGCCACCACCGGCAGCCCCTACCAGCGCCGCCTCATCGCCCGGTTCGGCAACGGGGCCGAGATCACCGAGGTGCCCTGCCACGGGCTGGCCGACGCCGTGGAGAAGGGGGACGAGGCCGCCGTCGACGCCGCCGTCGCCGCGGCCGCCGCCCTCACCCCGCGCGCGGTGCGGTCGGTGGTGCTGGGCTGCACCCACTACGAACTGGTCGCCGAGCGCATCCGTGCCGCCGTCCGCTCCTCGCAGGCCCCCGATCCGGTGCTGTACGGCTCGGCCGCCGCGGTCGCCGCCCAGGCGCTGCGGCGCATCGGCGCGGAACCGGACCCGACGGCGCCCCCCAGCGGCGGTCTGACCGTCCTCCACACCGGCAGGCCCACCGAACTGTCCGCTCCCGCGCGCGGCTATGCCGAGGGGCGGCTGCTGGTGGCGGACCGCGCCGTACGGACCGGCTGAGCGGACCGCGCCGTACGGACCGGCCGGGCGCCCGCGTCCCCGCCGGGGCCCACCGCGCTCCGCTCACCCCGCGGCCCGCTACGGGGCCTCCCCGCCCTCCCCGGCGGTCGCCAGTCCCACCAGCAGCCCCGCGCCCACGGTGATCTGGTTGAAGCTCAGCGCGTTGCCCACGCTCGCCACCGCGGCCAGCCCCGTGAGCGCCGCGCCCGTCGCCAGCACCACCGGCGTCGGGCGCGGCGACCGGTACAGCGCGAGCAGCACCCAGCCGAAGACGGCCCCCAGCAGCAGCACACCGGGCACCCCCTGCTCGGCCGCGGCCTGCAGCGGTGCCGAGTGCGGCTTGCCGTCCGGGGCGGCGCCCTGCTCGACGGCCCGGTTCAGCGCGCCGAACCGGTCGGGCCCCGCGCCGCGCACCGGATGCTCCGCCGCGAGCGCCAGGGCCTCCCGCCACAGCACGATCCGCTGCGAGGTGAGCGGCTCCTGGAGCGGCCTCTCCAAAGCCGCCGGCAGCGCGCCGCCGGCCACCGCCCAGAC
>NZ_JBKJFM010000194.1:0-9496 GCF_046614825.1 Streptomyces nanhaiensis | reverse complement strand
TGGGCGGCGGCCTGGGCCGGGCCCGTGACGTAGTGGGCCAGGGGGCGGGCGGCGGCCAGGGCCGCGCGGGCCGCGTTGGAGCCGCAGGCGCCGTGGACGCCGCCGCCCGGATGGGCGGAGGCGGAGGCGAGGTAGAGGCCGCGCACCGGGGTGGCGGGACGGCCGGTGCCGGGTACGGGCCGGAAGAGGAGCTGCTGGTGGACGGCCGCGGTGCCGCCGTTCAGCGCACCGCCGACCAGGCTCTCGTCACGCGCCTGGAGGTCCGGCGGGGCCATGACGCGGCGCTCCTTGACCAGTTCGCGGAAGCCCGGGGCGCGGCGCTCCACCTCCTCCTCCAGCCGGTCGGCCATGGCCTCCCGCTCACCGGGCCCCCAGCGGCCCGTGATGCCGTCGCCGCCCGCGTCGCCGCGCACCCGCTGGGGCAGGTGGGTGTAGGCCCAGGCCGACTCGGTGCCCCTGGGAGAGCGGGTGGGATCGGCGGTGGTCATCTGGCCCAGCAGGCAGAACGGCCGGTCCGGCACCATGCCGGTGGCCAACTGGGCGCTGTGGCGGGTGAGGTGGTCCATGCCGTCGGCCAGGTGGACGGTCCCCGCACCGGCGGCCCCGGGCGAGGACCAGGGGATGGGACCCGACAGCGCCCAGTCCACCTTGAACGTCGAGGTGTCCCACTGGAAGCGGCGGATGTCGTCCTGGAGCCGCAGTGGCAGGTGCTCCCAGTCGACCAGCCCGCCGTACAGCGCCGGGGCCGGGACGTCGGCCAGGACCGCCCGCCGCGCCCGTACGGCGTCGCCTCCGGCGGTCCGCACGCCGAGGGCTCGCCCGTTCCGGACCACCACCCGCACCACCCGGGCGCCGCAGCGCACCGTCCCGCCCCGCGACTCCAGCCGGTCCACCAGGGCCGCGGTGAGGGAGCCGGCGCCACCGGTGGGCACCGGCCAGCCGTACTGCTGGCCCAGCATCGCCAGCAGCCAGCCGTAGACCGCGCCGGCGGTGGACTCCGGGAAGAGGTCGGTGTGCAGCGCGCACCCCGCCAGCAGCATCGGCCCGCCCTGGCCGCCGAACTCCTCCTCGCCCAGGCGGCGCACCGGCAGCAGCAGCGTGCGCAGCAGCCGCAGCCCCCCCGCCGCGCGCAGCCGGGCCAGCAGCGACAGAGCGGGGCGCACCGGCGGGAAGGGGTTGAGGAGGGCGTCCAGGAGATCCGGGCCGAGCCTGTCCCACAGGCGCGTCAGCCGCAGGTACGCCTCCCCGTCACCGGGCGCGAAGACCTCCAGGCTCGCGGCGGTGTCCTCCCGGTCGCGGTGCAGTACGGGGCAGCGCCCGTCGGGCAGCGGATGGGCGAGCACGGACGGCGCGTGGCTCCACTCCAGGCCCCAGCGCTCCAGCTCCAGGCCGCGGACGACGGGCGAGGCGGCGGCCAGCGGGTGGAAGGAGCTGAACAGGTCGCTGACGTAGTCGGGGTGGACGCCGCGGTCGCTGCGCACCGCGCCGCCGGGCTCGGGCTGGGACTCCAGGACCAGCACCCGCCAGCCCGCGTCGGCCAGCAGGTTCGCGGCCACCAGCCCGTTGGGGCCGGATCCCACCACGACCGCGTCGTACGCCTCGGACATCTGCGGACAGCCTCCTGTGGAACGGCGGGTGTACGGGAGCGGGACGGGGCGGCGGTCAGGCGCCGGGCGGGGCGGTGCCGGGACGCGCGGTGCCGGTGCGTGCGTTGCCGGGCCGGGCCGTGTCGGGCCGGGCCGTGTGGGCGGGATGGCCGTGGGTGCGCCGGGCCTCCTTCATCTCCGCCTCGTACAGGTGCTTCAGGCCGCCCGTCAGCCGGTCGCGCACCCGCTCCTCCAGCCGCGTGAACGGCTTGTAGTAGTGCGAGTCGTAGCCCTCGACGATCTGGAACGTCCAGTGGCCCGGGATCACGTTGCGGCCCAGGATCTCGGACTCCAGCAGTTCCGCGTCCTCGGCGTGCCCGGCCTCGCGCAGCAGTTCCACCGCCTCGCCCAGCAGCAGGTCGGAGCGGCCGGTCATCTGGTGGAAGGAGTACAGGTGGCCGCGCGCCCGCTCGGTCGCCTCCAGCGCCTCGGTGACCTTGCCGACGGCCTCGACCGTGGCGTCGTCCACGCCCGGCGGGCGGCGGTGCGCGCTGTCGGGCCGGTCGTCGGGCCGGTCGTCGGTGCGGCCGGCAGTGCGGCCGGCGGCGCGCTCCCCGGTGTGTTCGTCCGTCACACGTGCCTCCCCGCTTCCCGGTCCGCCTCGCTGCGCCCCGACTCCACCACTTTCCGCAGCCGCGACAGCATCAGCCGGTGCCGCAGCTGGAGTGCCACGTCCAGGGGCGCGGTGTGCAGCTGGGCCACCGCGCCGCGCAGGGGGTGCTCGTCCATGGTGATCAGCGAGCCCTCGCCCCACGGCTTCACCGAGATGGCGATGCGGGCCGTGCCCAGCCGCCCCGCCGACGCCTCCAGCTCCAGGCGCCCGGGCGGCTCGCAGATGCGCACGATCGTGTGGCCGTGCTCGGTCAGCGGCCCCAGGCCGATCGTGTAGCGCAGGGCCGTGCCCACCTCGGGCCAGTGGCCCTCCGCCTCATGGGTCTCCCTGGTTCCCACGACCCATTTCTGGTACTGATCGGCGTCGCCGAGGACACCCCACACCCTCTCGGGTTTCCTGTTCACCCACACGTGTCGCACTGCCATGCCGGCCGGGTACCCGCTTTTGCGCGAAGCACCGCCCGGGCGCGGCGGCCGGCCCCTTACGGACGAACCCGCCGCCCGCCCGCTTCCGCCCGCTCCCACCCCGATCCAGCCGTCCCGGGCCGGAGCGGGGTGTCCGGCACCGGCGGGCGTCTGGCATGGTTGGCGGCGCCATCGCTCGTCTTTACCGGTACAGCGAACCGGTACGGCCAAGGAGACACCGCAGCATGAGATTCGGCCTGCTCGGCACCGGCCCCTGGGCGGAACTCGCCTACGGCCCCGCACTGCGCGCCCACCCCGACGCCGAGCTGGCGGGGGTCTGGGGCCGCCGCCCGGAGGCGGCGGCGGACATCGCCGGGCGGTTCGGCGGCCGGCCCTACGACGACGTGGACGCGCTGCTGGAGGACTGCGACGCGGTCGCCGTGGCGCTCCCGCCGGACATACAGGCGCCCCTGGCCGTACGGGCCGCCGAGGCAGGCCGCCACCTGCTGCTGGACAAGCCGGTGGCCACCACCGTCCCCGCCGCCCGCGCGATCGCCGACGCGGCCGCCGCCGCGGGGGTGGCCTCGGTCGTCTTCTTCACCCTGCGGTTCCGTCCCGAGACGGCGGCGTGGATCGAGGAGCAGAGGCGGACGGGCGGCTGGCAGCTGGGCCGCGCCGACTGGCTCGGCGGCATCTTCGCGGAGGGCGCCGAGCCCAGCCCGTTCGCGGGCTCGCCCTGGCGGCGGGAGAAGGGCGGGCTGTGGGACGTCGGCCCGCACGCCCTGTCCATGCTGCTGCCGGTGCTCGGCGACGTGGCCGACCTCGACGGGTCGGTGGCCGCCGTCTCCGGCGCCGGGCGGACCGTCCAGCTCGCCCTGCGCCATGCCCCGGGCGCCTCCAGCACCTGCGCGCTCGGCCTCGCCGTCGCGCCCGCGGCGTCCGTGACCCGGGTGGAACTGCGGGGCACGGCGGGCGCGGTGGAACTGCCGGACGGGGAGACGGACGCGGTCGCCGCCCTCGGCAACGCCGTGGACGCCCTGATCACCTCGGCCCGCACCGGTGAGCCGCACCCGTGCGACATACGGTTCGGGGTGCGGGTGACGGAGATCCTCGCGGCGGCGCAGGCCCGGCTCGACGGATCCCGGCTCGACGGGGCCCGGCTCACGTCCGGCCGAGACTGACCCCGCAGCCCGCGCACAGCGTGTACGTCCAGTAGCCGTCGCGCCAGAGCTCGGTGCCGGCCGGCCCGGTGCACACCCAGCACACCCAGGGGCCGCCCGGTGCCGGTCCCTCGGGCGGCCGGGCGTACAGCACGCGGCGAACCACCACCGGCAGCGGCTCGGCCGGGTGGCGCCGGGGGTCGGGGCAGTAGGCCAGGCCGTGCCGCCGGCGCCGCTCCGCCTGCCACGCCTCGGCGCGGCCGGGCTGCCGCCTGCCCGCGCGCTTCTCGCGCACCCGGCGCCCGGCGTACGCGGCCTCGGCGGCCAGCCACACCTGCCGGGCCGCGTGGAGTTCCTCGACGGCCCGCACCAGCGACTCCGGGTCCTTCTCGGGCCTGCCCGGGATGCCGGCGCTCCCGCGCAGATGGTGGTACGTCGCCCGGAAGCCGTACGGGGCGAAGTGCTGCAGACACGTCCGCAGATCGCCCAGCCGGTGGTGGACGGGCCGCGCCGCGTCGTGCACGCGGGCCCGGTGCGTACCGAAACTGCTCATCCTCGTCCCCCTGTCGTCCCATGGAGAGGATGACCGCACCCTGCCCCATCCGACACTTCGGCGAGGCCGCTTCCCGTTACTTCCCCGCGCTTTCCCGCGCTTCTTCCGAAAGCCGCGGACCGCGCCGCGGACCACCCCGGCGGGTGATGGAGCGGATGTGCGGCATCGGCCAATGGTTTCCGGGGCGTACACCCGCCCAAAGCGGAACGAACACGCAGGCTCGGGCCGTAACGCCCGCTTGATCACCTAGTGTGTCGCCGCATATTCGCACGGTGTTTGTCAAGTCTCTGCGACGGCTCACCGGATGCCCCTATGCTCCCTGTCACGCAGCGAGTCGCGGCCGTCACGGGTTGTCGCCGCCGCGTGCGGCGCCCGGGTGCCGCCGTGCTCCGAAGCGGGGCGGCCGGGGGCCTGCGGTTCTGGACGCCCCCTCCACGCAGGTGGCGTATGCCGGAGGTCTGCGCCGTGGGCACGTCCCCCGCACAGCGCCCGCCGTACAGCTCCACCACGGCTCCACCACGGCTGCGCAGCACGGCCCGCCGTGCGGCACGGCCGCCCGAAACACCGTCCGTCCCACCCCCCCCGTCCAGCCCCGTCCCACCGTCCACCCCGATGCCCCGAGGATGCCCATGGAGCCCGCCGGCTCGTTGACGGGAGGCCGACGCCCCTCTCCCGGGGGCTTGTGGCTCGCCTCCCCTGTACTGGTGGCCGCCTGCGCGGCCATGGCCGCGCTCTCCGTCACCGCCCCGGCCCGTGCCGCGGTCGCCTGGTGCGGAGCCGCGGCGACGCTCGCGGTGGCCGCGGCCGCCTACGAGGTGGTCCGCCGGGGCCGTGCGGTCACCGCCGCCCGGCAGCGGGCGGAACGCCAGCTCGCCGACCTGGAGCACTACTGCCTGGAGGTCATGCCGCCCGTCGTCGAGGCCGTGCAGCGCGGCGAGGCACCCGGCGACGTACTGCCCCCCTCGCTGCACCCCGCCGACTCCGACCCGCGGCTGGTGGCCGCCCACGAGAAGCTGACCAACACCGTCGTGAGGGCGGTCCAGGACCGCGAGTTCCAGCGCGACTCCGCCCGCCGCGCGATCGTCAACATCGCCTGCCGCATCCAGGCCGAGATCCACCGCCTCCAGGCCGACCTGCGCAGGATGCAGTTCAAGCACCCGGCCCCCGAGGTCCTGGGGGACCTGATGCACCTGGAGCACGGCGTCAACGTCGCCGGCCGCGTGGCCACCAGCCTGGCCGTCCTCGGCGGCGGCAGCCCGGCGCGCCAGTGGCAGAAGCCCGTCTCCCTCTACGACGTGCTGCGCGCGGGCAGCGCCCCCATCGCCGAGTACCTGCGCGTCGAGCTGCACCGCATCGCCGAGGTCGCGGTGCTCGGCCCGGCGGTCGAGCCGCTGAGCCTGGTCTTCAGCGAGCTGATGGACAACGCCGCCCGCTACTCGCCGCCCAGCACCAAGGTGGTCGTCAACACCGAGGAGGTGGCCTCGGGCATCGAGGTCTCCATCGAGGACAAGGGCGTGGGCCTGACCGAGGAGACCCGCCGGCACGCCGAGTTCCTGCTCACCCAGGCGCAGAACGGGCTTGACCTGGAGGACCTCGGCGAGACGGCCCGTATGGGCCTGCGGGTGGCGGGCGTACTGGCGGGCCGCCTCGGACTGCGGATCTCCCTGCGCCCCTCCACCTGCGACGGGGTGCGCGCGGTCGTCTTCGTCCCGCACGACCTGCTCACCGCGCTGCCCATGGAGGCGTACGCCCGGGTCGGCGGCCGTCCCCCCGGCCCGGTGACCCGGCGGCACGCCATGGCCGGACCGCCCCGCCCCGCGCCTCCGGCCGCGGGCCGGACCGCGGCCGGAGCGGACCCGGACGGCGAACCGGTCGTCGTCGAGCGGAACGCCAACGGACTGCCGCAGCGCCGCCGCCACCGCGCCGCCGTCCCTCCGGCCGGTCCGGCCGGCACGGGGGCCCCGGGCGGCAGGGCCGGTGTGCCCGGGGCGGCGGGCGCGGAGGCGGCCGGGAGGTCGCCCCTGGAGACCCACCCCGACATGGGGCTGTGGATGGGGGCGTTCTTCGCCCGGTCCGACGCCGCCCGGTCCGACGCCGCCCGGTCCGACGCAGCCGGCACCGGCGAGACCCCGCCCGCACCCCCGGCGGCCCCCGCACCCCCGGCGCCCCGGCAGGCGCCGGACCGGCCCGCGGCCGGCGACGAGTCGTGAAACCAGTACTGGAATCAGGTGATCTGCACGTGACGACGCAGCAGCGGCTCAAGAACATGGACTGGTTGCTCAAGGACCTGGCCGTCACCGTCCCCCGCACCCGGCACATCGTCCTGCTCTCCGCCGACGGCCTGTGCATGGCCCAGTGGGGCGCCGACAAGGACGTGGCCGACCGGCTGGCCGCAGCCTCCTCCGGGCTCAAGAGCCTGGCGCAGTCGGTGGCCGCGGAACTCCCGCACAGCGAGGGCGGGGTGCGCATGGTCGTGCTGGAGGTGGACGGCGGCTTCTTCTACCTCATGGCCGCCGCCGCCAACTCCTATCTGGCGGTGACCGCCGACGAGGGGGTGGACGCCGGACTGATGAGCCAGCGCATGAGGGACCTGGTCATCAGGATCGGCGACCACCTCGCCAGTCCGCCCCGGGCCCCCGAGCAGGCCCGGTGAGCGGGGACGGCCGAGGAGGGGAACGGGACTGGGAGGAGGGCACGCCCGTTCCCCTGTACATCGTCACCGGCGGGCGCACCGACGCGGGGGAGGCGCAGGTGCTCGACCTGGTCACGCTGATCGTGGCCCGGTCCGAGCCGCAGCCGGGGATGCGCCCCGAGCACGTCTCCATCCTGCGCCTGTGCGCCGGCCCGCTCTCCGTGGCCGAGCTGTCCGCGTACCTGGACCTGCCGTTCAGCGCGGTCCAGGTGCTGCTGGCGGACCTGATCGCCGGCTCCCTGGTGGAGGCGCGGCAGACCCGCGCGGCGCACACGGCCGCCGCGGACCCCGACGTCGAGATCCTGAAAGCGCTGATCGATGGACTGCAACGACTGTGAACCGCCGCTCGGCCCGCGGCGCGAGGACCTGCTGCCGGCCTCCGCCGAGAGGTCGGTCAAGGTGGTCGTCGTCGGGGGATTCGGCGTCGGCAAGACGACCATGGTGGGCTCCGTCAGCGAGATCCGCCCCCTGACCACCGAGGAGACGATGACCCGGGCCGGGGTCGGCGTGGACGACCTGTCCGGCGTGGAGCGCAAGACCGAGACGACCGTGGCCATGGACTTCGGCCGGATCACCCTCGACGACCGGATCGTCCTCTACCTGTTCGGCACGCCCGGACAGCAGCGCTTCTGGTTCCTGTGGAACGGCGTGATCGCGGGCGCGCTGGGAGCGGTGGTCCTGGTGGACACCCGGCGCCTGGAGGAGAGCTTCCCGGCCATGGACCGCCTGGAGCAGGGCGGCGTCCCCTTCGTCGTCGCCGTCAACAACTTCCCCGGCGCCCCCGTCCACCCCGTCCGCGAGCTGCGGTCCGCGCTCGACCTGCCCGAGCACGTCCCCGTGGTCGACTGCGACGCCCGCAGGCTCGACTCCAGCCGCGACGTCCTGCTGACGCTGATGCACCACCTCTACGACTCCGCCACCGCGACCCGGGAGTTCCTGTGAGCACGCCGCACTCCTCCGAACCGGGCCTTCCGTCCGCCGGCCCCCGCCCCGGCCCGCCCACCGCCCCGCACGGCGGCGCCCCGGCCGCCGGCGCGGTGCCCCCGCCGGGCTGCCCGGCCCACGCGGCGGGCGCCACACCCCTGTACGGACCCGAGGCGTCGGCCGACCCCACGGGCCTGTACGAGCGGATGCGGGCCGAGCACGGCCCCATCGCGCCCGTCCTGCTGGAGGGCGGCGTACCCGCCTGGCTGCTGCTGGGCTACGACGAGATCCTCCAGGTCGCCCGCAACCCGCGCCGCTTCGCCCGCGACCCCCGGCTGTGGCGCGACTGGCGGGAGGGCAGGATCCCCGGCGACTCGCCGCTGGCGCCGGTGCTGGCCTGGCGCCCCGACTGCATCTCCCAGGACGGCCCGGAGCACCGGCGGCTGCGCGGCGCGGTCAAGGACAGCCTGGAGCGCTTCGACCGGAGGGCCATCCGCCGCGCCGTCCACCGGCGCGCCCACCAGCTCGTCGACGCCTTCGCGGCCAGGGGGGAGGCCGAACTGGTCGGCCAGTTCGCCCTGTCGCTGCCCATGATGGTGCTGACCGACCTCTACGGGCTGCCGGAGGAGGAGGGGGCCCGCCTGGTCGAGGCCAGCCGGCAGCTCGTCGGAGGCACGCGGAAGGCGCTGGAGGCCGACCGGCACATCCACCGGATCCTGGGACGGCTGGTCGCCGCCAAGCACCTGGCGCCCGGCCCCGACCTGGCCTCCTGGCTGATCGCGCACGAGGCCGGACTCAGCGACGACGAGGTCCGCCAGCACCTGCGGCTCGTCCTCGTCCTGGCCCACGAGGCCACCGCCAACCTGATGGTCAACACACTGCGGATGGTGCTGACCGACCCGCGCTTCAGGGGCACCCTGAACGGCGGCCGGATGACCCTGCCGGCCGCCGTGGAGCAGATCCTGTGGGACGAGCCGCCGCTGACGGTGCTGCCCGCGCGGTTCCCCAGGTACGACATGGAGATCGCCGGGCGCGAGGTCCGCGAGGGCGACCTGCTGCTGCTCGGCCTGGCGGCCGGGAACGCCGACCCGGCCACCGGACGCACCGCCGGCCAGGAGATGCACGGTAACCGCTCGCACCTGTCGTTCAACAGCGGGCCGCACGAGTGCCCGGGGCAGGACATCGGACGGGCCGTCACCGGCTCCGGGATCGACACCCTGATCGCCAGGCTGCCGGACCTGCGGCTGGCCGTTCCCGAGGGGGAGCTGACCTGGACCTCCTCGTCCTGGTCCCGCCGCCTGGACGCGCTGCCGGTGCGGTTCACCCCCCGCCACGACCGCAACCCCTTCGCCCGCCCCCCGGCCGGCGGGCGCCGGCCGGGGCCGTCCGAGACCGCTCCCGAGACCGCTCCCGAGGCCGCTCCCGAGACCGCAGCCCTCGCGGGGACGGCCGCGCGCGTCGCGGACCCGGCCGCTCCGGCCGGCACGGCGCGTACGGGGCCGGG
>NZ_JBKJFM010000193.1:0-9501 GCF_046614825.1 Streptomyces nanhaiensis | reverse complement strand
GGGCCGTGGGCGGGGCGCCCGCGTCCCGGCCGTGGCCCAGCGCGGTGCCGCCCGTGCCCAGCACGAGCAACACCGCGGCGAGGGTCGGCCATAAGAGGGATCTCGCCCTTGCCGTCCTTGTCATCGTGGGACTCCTCTCCACGTGTGGGTCCACCCCGACGATCGTCCGGACACCTGGGGCTCCTCGTTCCGCTTCCGAGAGATCGCCTTCAGTGTTCGGAATATCGAATGCAGTTCGGGATGCTGGAATGCCACGGATACCAGAGAGGCGGCCGGTCGTGTCAACACCGCCCGCGGAACCGGCTCCCCTCCGGGGGCCGAAGGTGCGCGCGTCCGGGGAGCCCGGCCCGCCGGCCGCCTCGCCCGCGACGCCCGGCCGACGGGTCCGGGCGCCGGCCTCAGGCGCTGGCGCGGACGACCAGCCGGGTCGGCAGGAGCAGCGGGGTGGGGTCCTGCCCGTTGACGAGGGCGATGAGCATGCGCGCCATCTCCCGCCCGAGGGCCTGTATGGGCTGCCGGACGGTGGTGAGCGGCGGGTCGGCGACCTGAGCGACGGTCAGGTCGTCGAAACCGACCACGGCGACGTCGCCGGGGACCGCCCGCCCGGCCTCGCGCAGTGTGCGCAGCGCTCCCGCCCCCATGTTGTCGTTGGCGGCGAACACCCCGTCCACCCCGGGGTGGTCCGCCAGCAGCGAGGCCATGGCGGCGGCCCCGCTGGGCTCGGTGAAGTCCCCCTCGTACGGCGGGAACGGATCGAGGCCGGCCGCCAGCACGGCGTCCCGGTAGCCGCGGTAGCGGGCGCGCCCGGCCTCGGTGTCCAGCCGCCCGCAGATCGCGGCCACCCGGGTCCGGCCGCGCGAGACCAGGTACTCGGTCGCCTCGCGGGCCCCGCCGGCGTTGTCGACGTCCACGTACCAGCGGGGAGCCGGACCGATCGGGCGCCCCCCGAACACGACGGGCATCGCCGCCTCCTCGGCCGTGCGGATCAGCGGGTCGTCCTCGCGCAGCGCCATCAGCATCACGCCGTCGGCGCCCTTGGACCGAAGGAGCTCCTCCACCCGCTTGCGGCCCCGGTCGGAAGCGGCCAGGCACAGCATCAGGTGCAGGTCGGCCTCCTCCAGGGCGCCCGACGCCCCCACGATCACCTGGGCGAAGAACGGATCCGCGAAGATCGACGGGTCCTCTCCCGAGACGACCAGGGCGGCCACCCCCGTCTGGCGGGTGGCCAGCGCCCGGGCGGTCGTGTCGGGCACGTAGCCGAGTCTCCGGACGGCCCGCTCGACCGCCTCGCGTTTGGCGCGGCTGACGTGCGGCGCGTTGTTGAGGGCGCGGGAGGCCACGGAACGGGACACACCCGCGAGTTCGGCCACCTCGTCGAGCGTCGACCGCCGACGCGGCGCATCCCCTGCCATGGACCTTGGGCCTCCCCCTGCCGACCGGACGGGAAGCTTCTCATCCCCGCCCGCGCGGCTGCCACCCGCCCGGCGGGCAGGGCGGACAGGAGGCGAAGGTCCCGGTCGTGGTTCTGGAAGCGCTTCCAGTCTTGGAGTGTGCTCCTCCGTCGCGTGAACGACGTTGCCTGCTCGGGCACTTGACAGTCCAGCGAGCACGAACACACGATACCTGTCACACCCCTGGGGTTCTCGGCGACTGGGACCGCTTCCAGTGGGAGCGGTCCCATCGACCCCCACCGATCCCCTGCGCGTGTTCTCCCCGCCGGAGATCCCGTCTCCGCGAGGGAGGTGTACCACCGCACTTCCTCCAGCGCGTCGCGCGCCCGGAACGAGGGCGCACGACGCACCCCCCACCAGGAAACCGAGGTACCGTCATGCGCCGCAGCATCCGCGCCCTCACAGCAGCGCTCCTCGCCCTGCCGCTGGCGCTCGCCGTCGCACCGTCCGCCCACGCCGCCGACCCCACCACCATGACCAACGGGTTCTACGTGGATCCCGACTCCAGCGCCAAGCGGTGGGTCGCCGCCAACCCCGGCGACGGCCGGGCGTCCGCGATCAACGCCTCCATCGCCAACACCCCGACGGCCCGCTGGTTCGGCTCGTGGAGCGGTGACGTCAACGCCGCCACGGGCGCGTACGCGGGGGCGGCGGACCGCGCGGACAAACTGCCCCTGCTCGTCGCCTACAACATCTACAACCGCGACTACTGCGGCGGGCACTCCGCGGGCGGAGCCTCCTCGCCGTCCGCCTACGCCAACTGGATCGCGCAGTTCGCCGGCGGAATCGGCAACCGCCCGGCCGTCGTGATCCTCGAACCCGACTCGCTCGGGGACTACGGCTGCATGACGCAGGCCCAGATCGGCGAGCGCGAGCGCATGCTCACCGGGGCCCTCGGCGAGTTCAACCGCCAGGCCCCCAACACCTGGGTCTACCTCGACGCCGGCAACCCGGGCTGGACCAGCCCGGCGACCATGGCCCAGCGCCTGCACGGGGCGGGCCTCCGGCAGGCCCACGGCTTCTCGCTCAACGTCTCCAACTACTTCACCACGTCCGAGAACACCGCCTACGGCAACGCCGTCAACAACGAGCTGAGGGCCCGCTACGGCTACACCAAGCCGTTCGTCGTGGACACCAGCCGCAACGGCAACGGCTCCAACGGCCAGTGGTGCAACCCCTCGGGCCGCCGCATCGGCACCCCCACCCAGCTGGGCGGCGGCGCCGAGATGCTGCTGTGGATCAAGGTTCCGGGTGAGTCCGACGGCAACTGCGGCGTCGGGACCGGCTCCTCGGCCGGCCAGTTCCTCCCCGAGGTCGCCTACAAGATGATCCACGGCTACTGATCCCCGGACCCCGTGGCCCGTCCTGCCCCCGCTCCGCGACCGGGCCGGGCCACGGGCGCCGAACGCCTCCCGCACCGGCCGCCGGCCCGTCCCACCGGCCGGAAGCCCTTCCGCCCCGCCCACCCCCCGCCTGTGAAGATTGTGAGATGTGGGAACGTGAACGGGTGAGCGAGACGGAAGTCAAGACCCTGCAGTACCGCGTCGACGGGCCGGAACACGCCCCGGTCCTGATCCTGGGACCCGCGCTCGGCACCACATGGCACATGTGGGACCGCCAGGTCCCCGAGCTCAGCCGCCACTGGCGGGTGCTCCGCTACGACCTGCCCGGCCACGGCGGCGCCCCCGCCCACCCCGCCACCTCCGTCGGCGACCTCGCCGCCCGGCTGCTGGCCACCGCCGACGCCGCGGGCGCCGACCGCTTCGCCTACGCGGGCTGCTCCCTGGGCGGCGCCGTGGGCGCCCGGATCGCGCTGGACGCGCCCGGCCGGCTCACCTCCCTGGCGCTGATCTCCTCCGCCCCGCGCTACGCCACCCCCGACACCTGGCGGCAGCGCGGTGTGGTGGTGCGCACCAACGGGCTGGACCCCATCGCCCGCTCCACCCCCGAGCGCTGGTTCACGCCCGCCTTCGCCGCCGCGCAGCCCGCCATCGTCGAGTGGGCCGTCCAGATGGTCCGCACCACCGACCCCGGCTGCTACATAGCCGCCTGCGAGGCGCTGGTCTCCTTCGACATACGCCAGGAGCTGGCCCGTATCGGCGTGCCCACCCTGGTCGTCGCCGGAGCCGAGGACCGGGTCACCCCGCCCGCCGACGCCCGCGCCCTGGTCGCGGGCATCCCCGACGCGAGGCTCGCCCTCGTCCCCGACGCCTGCCACATGGCCCCCGTGGAGCGGCCGGCCGAGGTCACCGAGCTGCTGACCGGGCACTTCACGGCCGCCCTCCCCGCCGGCCGGCGGGACGCCCCGGCAGCCGTCCCGGTCCCCGCCCAGGCGCCCGCCGCCGGCACGGGCCGTGCGCCGGACGCACTGCCCGCCGGCGCCGCGGTCGCCGCCCTGACCGCCGGCGAGCAGCACCGGCACCACCCCGGCGCCGCGTACGACACCGGCCTCAGGCTCCGCCGCGACGTGCTCGGCGACGCCCACGTCGACCGCGTGGCCGAGGAGACCGACGACTTCACCGGCGACTTCCAGGACCTGCTGACCCGCTACGCCTGGGGCGAGGTGTGGGCCCGCACCGGCATCGACCGCCGCACCCGCTCGGTGGTCACCCTCACCGCGCTCACCGCCGGCGGGCACCTGGAGGAGCTGGCCTCCCACACCCGCGCCGCGCTGCGCAACGGGCTCACCCCGCAGGAGATCAAGGAGGTCCTGCTGCACACGGCCGTCTACTGCGGGATGCCCGCCGCCGGCGCCGCGTTCGCCGTCGCCCGGCGCGTCATAGCGGAGGAGACCGCCCCCCGCGACTGACGGACGCCGGCGACGGCGGACGCGGCGCGGCCCGTACGGCGGACGGCACCTGCGCACCGGCGGCACATGCGCCGCGCGGAGCACAATGGCCCCATGGAGCTCACCAAGAAGGGCCACGCCTGCGTCGCCCTGCACCGCGAAGGACGCACGCTCGTCATCGACCCCGGCGGCTTCAGCGAGGCGGACGCCGCCGTCGGCGCGGACGCGATCCTGGTCACCCACGAGCACCCCGACCACTTCGACGAGAGCCGGCTGCGCGCCGCGCTGGAGGCGAACCCGGCCGCGGAGATCTGGACGCTGCGCAGCGTCGCCGAGCGGATCTCGGCCGCCTTCCCCGGGCGGGTCCACACCGTCGGCGGCGGGGACGCCTTCACCGCCGCCGGTTTCGAGGTGGAGGCGCACGGCGAGCTGCACGCCGTCATCCACCCCGACATCCCGCGCGTCACCAACGTCGGCTACGCCGTCACCGCGGCCGGGGCCGGCACCGTCTTCCACCCCGGCGACGCCCTGACCGTCCCCGGCCGCCCGGTGGACACCCTGCTGCTGCCGGTGCACGCCCCCTGGAGCAAGGTCGCCGAGATCGTCGACTACGTGCGCGAGGTACGGCCGCGCGTGGCCTACGACGTCCACGACGGGCTGCTGTCGGACTTCGGGCACCTGGTCTACGGCCGGCTCCTCGGGCCGAACGGCCCCGGCACCGCCGGTGCGGAGCACACGCGGCTGGAGCCCGGGCAGAGCGTCGCACTGCGGGAGGGCTGAACCCCACCGGAAGGAGCGCCCCGCCGGCAGCCGGCGGCCGCCCGCCACCCGCCGGCTGTCGGCGCCGGGCGGTAGATTCGCTGCCATGCGTATCGCCACCTGGAACGTCAACTCGATCACCTCGCGGCTCGAGCGGCTGCTGGCCTGGCTGGAGAGCAGCGGCACGGACGTGCTGTGCCTGCAGGAGCTGAAGTGCACGGCGGAGGCGTTCCCGGCCGAACCGCTGCGCGAACTGGGCTACGAGGCCGCGGTCAACGCCTCGGGCCGGTGGAACGGGGTGGCGGTGCTGTCCCGGGTGGGCCTGGAGGACCCGGTGATCGGCCTTCCCGCGGGGCCCGACTACGAGGGCGCCACCGAGCCCCGCGCGGCGGGCGCCACCTGCGGCGGAGTGCGGGTGTGGTCGGTGTACGTGCCCAACGGCCGCGAGGTGGGCCATCCGCACTTCGAGTACAAGCTCCGCTGGTTCGCCGCGCTGCGGGAGCTGGCGGTGCGGGAGACGGCGGGGGAGGCGGGAGGACGGCCCTTCGCCATCCTCGGCGACTACAACGTCGCGCCGACCGACGAGGACGTCTACGACCCCGCCGCCTTCGAGGGCGCCACGCACGTCACCCCGGCCGAGCGCGAGGCGCTGGCCGAACTGCGCGCGGCGGGCCTGGCCGACGTCGTGCCGCGCCCGCTGAAGTACGACCGCCCCTACACCTACTGGGACTACCGCCAGCTCGGCTTCCCCAAGAACAAGGGCATGCGCATCGACCTGGTCTACGGCAACCCGGCCTTCGAGTCGGCGGTGAAGGACGCCTACGTCGACCGCGAGGAGCGCAAGGGCAAGGGCGCCTCCGACCACGCGCCGGTCGTCGTCGACCTGGAGGTGTGAGGGCCCGCCCGCGTGCCTTGTGCCGTTCGCCGCGCCGGTGATGTCACGCTGAGGCGTATGAACATCCCCTTCCTGGACAACTGGCGCAAGAGGCACGGCGGGTCCCGGGGGACTGCGGTGATGGAGACCGCCCCCCACGACACCGAGGGAGTGGCGCAACTGCTGTCCGAGTGCGAACTGCTGCGCGGGCAGGCCGAGTCGGCGGGGATCGATCTGGCGGACACCCCCGAGTCCCTGGCCGCCCTCGACCAGCTCCTGCCGCGCTGGCGCGACGACGGCCCCGAGGCGCTCGCCCGGCTGGGCAACGACGCGGGTTTGTATCTGGGCACCGTCGTCGTCCGCACGGTGCCGGGCGCGGTGTGGCAGGTGTGGCCGAGCGGTCGGCCGGTGGTGCGTCTGGCCTCCGGCCGGGAGATCGACGTGGTCGGGGCGGGTCTGGACTGGGCCTTCGACGGCGCACCGGAGCTGTCGCAGGTGTACGCGGAGGCCTCCGAGGCGTGAGCGGGCGCCGGCCGGATCGACGGCGGGCGGATCGGCGCCGGCCGGATCGGCGGCGGTGGGGAGCGGACGCAGGGCGGGGCGCGGCCGTGCCGGGGCCCCGGTCGCGGCCGGTCCGTCAGCGGGGGAAGGCGATGTGGTACTCCAGCCGCCACCGGTCCGCGCGCAACACGATGTCGGAGGTCTCCACGGCCCGGCCGTCCGCCGTGTGGTGGGTGCGCTCGATGACCGTCACGCACTGCCCGGGGGAGCAGCCCAGGGCCTGCGACTCCGCGCTGGTGGCCGACCGCGAGCCGACCAGCTCGGTGGCCTTCGCCACGGGGAGGCCGATGGCCGCGAACCGCTCGCGCACTCCGCGCCGGGCGTACGGGCCGCGCTCGGGGAAGACGACCTCGGTGCCCTCGGTGAGCGCCAGCGGCTCCCAGCTGGTGGCGAGCTGGAGCGGCCGCCGGTCGGCGAGGTACTCGTACCGCGTGCACATCACCCGGTCGCCCGCCCCGATCCCCAGCCGCTCGGCTATCCGCGGCGGGGCCCCGGTGGCGGTGGAGGTCGCCTCCCACAGCAGGGGGGGAGCGGCCGAGGAACCGGCCAGCAGCCGGGCCGCGAACGGGGAGTCCACCGCCTCGCCGGTGCGCAGCAGGCTGCCGACGGGGCTGCGGTCGGTGACGAACACGCCCCGCCCGAACTGCCCCTCCGCGTAGCCGGCGGCCTTCAGCACGCGCACCGCCCGGTCCACGGTCTGGTCGCTGGCGGCGTAGGTGCGCTTCAGCTCCGAGCGCGAGGGGATGCGGGAGCCCACGGCCAGGACCCCCTCGTCGATCTGCTGCCGCAGATCGTCGGCGATCCGCTGGTAGACCGGTCTGCTGTCGCCCATCCGGGACTCCTCTCCGTGCTGCCGCCTGCGGGGGGTGGGAACGTCTCCGTACCTGGGTCAACAGGGTAGGAGGAGGGCCTCCGCCGCATGAGGCGTCGTGGGCAACATCATCGGGAACACCTCGGCGACATCGGTACCCGGTTCCGCAAACTCCTTGCGCAATCAGGTACTTGACCGGATCAGCCCTCGGTCCGGCTGCGCGCCCGGTGCTGGCGGCGGGCGGGCGGGGGCACGGGCGCGGGCGCGGACGGCGCGGTGGTGGCGGCCCGGGTGACGTCCGCGACCAGTTCGACGACGTCGGGTCCGTACGCCTGGGAGTTGACCACCTTCAGCAGCAGGCAGAAGTCGCCGTCGGTGCCGTACCTGCGCGCCAGCCGGACGTGGTGGCGGGCGAGGTGGCGGGCGGCGGCCTGGTTGGTGACGGCCCGCTGGCCGCAGAAGACGAACACCGGATGGGAGCCCTCGCCCGCGGTGAGCCGGGCGAGCAGGACGTACTCCACCGATCCCCGCTCCATCCGGTAGCGCTCGCCGCCGATGGTGAACGAGGCCTGGTCGGGACCCGGTTCGGGGGTGGTGTCGATCCGGACCCCCGGCAGCAGGGAGTGGAGATGGGCCGCCGTCCGCCGGTTCGAGGCGGGGCCTCCCACGCAGAACTCGGTCCGCTCGCCGAAGCCCTGGCGGGCGTTCTCGTGCGACAGCACCTGTGCGTTCGCGCCGCAGTCCTTGATCAGGGCGGACAGTTCCAGCAGGGCGAACACATCGTCACGGGAGACGGCGCCCTCCCCGGTGGCGGCCTTGCGGCCGACCACCAGCAGGCACTCGGAGTGCTCCGGCAGCCCGAAGAAGCGCTGCTTGCGGCGGAGCCTCCGGCGCCACAGGTAGGTGCGGCCGAACCAGCCGAGCGAGGTGGTGATGCCGGCCGCGAGCACGCCCAGCACGATGTCGCGCAGGTTGTCGTCCATGGGGCGGAAGCGTATCGCCGGACGCCGCCTCTGTTCGAAACATGACAAGAGGGCGAGGGGCGGGGAGAGGCGTGAAAACTGTTCGTAGCACGGCGGTGACGGCCGGCGAAACACGGCCGGTGTGTCATGGCCCCATGCCAGTGCCGCAACCGACCGGCAGCATCCACCGGGCCACTGCCGGCCTCGACGTACCCGGTGGTCCGGACGTGCCCGAGGCCGCCGAGTTCGCGGCCGCGCTCACCGCGCTCACCGCCGAACTCGACCCGGCCGCCGGATGGTACGGGGTCTTCGCCCGGCGCGACCCCGAAGGGCTGGCCGCCTGCCTGACGGGGCACCGGATCCCGCCGTGGGACGTGGTCGCCTCCCTGCTGGACGACCTCACCGTGCGCCGGGGCCCCCGGCGGGCCCGCCCCCGGGCCGCATGGCTGAGGACGCTGTACCTGGCGTCGCTCACCGCCTGCGACGAGGCGGCCGGCGATCCGCGGCGGCGGGCCGCCGAACTGCGGGACGTGCTGGCGCGGACGCTGCGTGAGCAGCGGCACGCGGCCCACCGCGAACAGGCGCTGGCCCGCGCGCTGGTGGCGGGCGGCCACCCGGCCGGCGCCGGCCGCCTGGCCGCCGACCTCGCCTGGGCACGCGACGACCGGGCCCGCGCCACGGCCCGCTGCCGGGAGTTGCGCGAGCGCCTGGCCGCCCTGGTCGCCCGTGCCGGGGCCGATCCGGGCCACCAGTCCGAGCACGGCCCCGGAACCGGTCGAGCCCCCTCGCCCCCGGCGCCGTCCGGCCCCGTGCGCGCCCGGCCGCGCGGAGCCCGGTTCGCCGGACTGGAGACCGGAGCGCGGGCCGACCCGGCCGCCGCACCGTCCGGCCCCGTACCCGCCCCGGCCGTACCCGCCCCGCGCGGTGCCCGGTTCGCCGGGGCGGGGGACGAAGGGGGCGAGAGGACGGCCCGGCCGGAGGATCCGGCCGAGGCCGCGGCCCGGGCGGCCCGCGTCCGGAGGGAGTGCGACGAGACCGTCGCCCGGCTGGCCGGGCTGCGCGCCCGGGGCCGCACCGGGGAGGCCCACGCCCTGCTGTGCGAGGCCGCGGGCCGTCCCGCCCCCCTTCTGCCGGTGCTGGTCGAACGCCTGGAGCGGGCCGGTATGGACGCCGACGTAGCGGACCTGCTGTGGGAGGCCGCGTGCCTGCCGCCCGGCCCCCTGGCCGAGGCCGCCGGAGCGCTCGCCGCCGCGGGCCGCGCCGAGGACTGCGGACGGCTGCTGCGGCCGGCGGCC
>NZ_JBKJFM010000192.1:0-9510 GCF_046614825.1 Streptomyces nanhaiensis | reverse complement strand
GTGGTCGCGCCACAGCAGCCGCTCGGCGGCCGCGGCCGCGCGCCCGAAGGCGGCGACGGGGTGCGCGCGGCGCGGATCGCCCGCGATCAGGTCGAGCAGGGACCCCAGGACCGCCCCGCACGCGTAACCCGCGGCCGGCGGGCCAGGGGGCGCGAGGAGGCCGGTGTCCGCCGGAGCGATGGCCGGGGGGAGGGCGTGGTCGGCACGCATCGCGTCAGCCGGCCGTCACACCTCGTGCGGGACCGGTGGCGCAGCGGGATGGAGGCGGTGCGGCAGGCAGGGTGCCGGGCATGGCGGTATGTCCTCACTCAGGGTCCTCGCCCTGGCTCGACGTGACCGGCGGTGAGAGTCTCCTGGCTCCCGGATCGGCGCGTCCCCCGGCCTTCCAGCCCGATGTGCGGGCCGTGACGCTGGGTGGGGGAGCGCTCCCCGGTGACAGTGGCGGGACCGCGCCGGATTCGCACCGGCTTCCTCTCCTGCCGCCGTTTGGCAACGGGAAGTCCACCACGGCCGGGAAGGCGCGTCAACTCACCCGTGACCTGCGACGGCGCACTGTGCGGAAGCGCACACGGCGCACGCCGGAGGCGCTCGCGCCCCCGGGGCGCCGGGAACGTGGGAGAGCGGCCGGAGGGGGCGCAGGGCGTGCCGGCAGGGCGCCGGGAGGACTCCGGGGAAACGAGGAGGCGCCCGGCGGATGTCCGCCGGGCGCCACTGGAGGCGTCACACGGTGCCCGAGGGGCCGCACGGGCCCCTCAGGCCTGAGCAGGCACGCTCAGGCCGCGATGATGTAGATGCCGTACGCGACCGCGGCCGCGCACAGGGCGTAGCTGGCGTAGGCGCCGATGCGGGCCAGGGCGGCGGAGCCGCCCCGTGCCTTGTCGCTGGTGCCCAGACCGACGATGCCGAGGGTGAACACGCCCACCAGGCCGACCGTCATCACGAGGCTGACGCCGAAGACCTGGCCGAGGGCTGCCCAGTCGATGTCCATGGTGCTTCTTCCTTCGCGGGGCTCAGGGAGCGGAGACGGTGGTCTTCGCCGGGGTGTCGGAGGCCTTCTCGGCCTCCTCCATGGCGGTGGTGGGCGGCGGGGCGACGGCCTGCACCGCGGCCGTGACCACGCCCGCGTCCTCCGCCTCGACCGGCTCGACGTCGTTGACGTTGGTGTGGTCGACCGGCTCCCGGCGGGAGGCGAACCAGATGGCGGCGATGGCGGCGACGGAGGCGACCGCGACCACGGTGACCCCCCAGTCGCCCTGGATGGCCAGCAGTGCGGCGCCCGCGGCGATCAGGCCGGCGGCCGGAAGGGTCAGACCCCAGGCGGCGACCATGCGGCCGGCGGTGCTCCAGCGGACCACGCCGCCCTTGCGGCCCAGGCCGCAGCCCATGATCGAGCCGGAGCAGACCTGCGTGGTGGAGAGCGCGAAGCCCAGGTGGGAGGAGGCCAGGATGGTGACGGCCGAGCTGGTCTGGGCGGCGAAGCCCTGCGCCGGGCGGATGTCGGTCAGGCCCTTGCCCATGGTGCGGATGATCCGCCAGCCGCCCAGGTAGGTGCCCAGCGCGATGGCGATGCCGGCCGAGGCGATGACCCACAGCGGCGGGTCGGCGTCGGCGCCCAGCACGCCTCCGGAGATCAGCGCGAGGGTGATGACGCCCATCGTCTTCTGCGCGTCGTTGGTGCCGTGGGCCAGGGAGACCAGGCCGGCCGAGGCGATCTGCCCGGCGCGGTAGCCCTTGGCGACCTGCCCTTCCTCGGCGTTGCGGCTGATCCGGTAGGTCAGCCTGGTCGCGAGCATGGCCGCGATACCGGCGACCAGGGGGGCGACGAGGGCCGGGATCAGCACCTTCATGAAGACG
This sequence comes from Streptomyces nanhaiensis, assembly GCF_046614825.1. Lineage (NCBI taxonomy): Bacteria > Bacillati > Actinomycetota > Actinomycetes > Kitasatosporales > Streptomycetaceae > Streptomyces > Streptomyces nanhaiensis. Next base: position 7,656 of record NZ_JBKJFM010000192.1, on the reverse strand, counting down.
GCGCTGACGGAGACGGCGCCGATGCCGACGGCGGCGATCGTCGCGCCCAGGAGGCCGCCCATCAGGGCGTGGGAGGAGCTGGAGGGGAGTCCGGCCAGCCAGGTCAGCAGGTTCCAGATGATCGCGCCGACCAGCCCCGCGAAGATCACCGCGGGTTCGATGCCGGAATCCTCGTTGATGAGGCCTTTGGAGATCGTCGCGGCGACCTCGACCGAGATGAAGGCGCCGACGAGGTTGAGGACCGCCGACATCGCCACCGCCGTCTTGGGCTTGAGTGCCCCGGTGGAAATGGTGGTGGCCATGGCGTTGGCCGTGTCGTGGAAACCGTTGGTGAAGTCGAACACCAAGGCCGTGACGATCACGATCCCGATGAGAAGCGTGATGTTTTCCATTCACCCAGGCAATCGGTCGATGGGGCAGGTACTCGGTGAACGTAAGGATGCCGGGTGAACGCAAGGTGAACTGGGAACGGCGCCATGGTGTCTCATGCCGCCTGTGTGCGCAGGATCGCACGGCGCTGTGAGCGGGTTCGCCCCTGTGTGCCCCCGTGCGCTCCCGTGCGCCCCCGGCGCACGGGGCGAACCCGCCGCTCGCCCGCCGCCGCTAGAGTGCTCCGCCGGAGGTGGCGCGGATGCGGTCGGTCTGGGCGGACGCCTGGAGGGAACTGGTGGCCACGGCCCGCCGGACGGTGGCCGACGGCCTGGTCGTGGGCACCTCGGGCAACGTCTCGGTGCGGGTCGGCGACACCGTCCTGGTCACCCCCAGCGGCATCGCGTACGACCGCCTCGGTCCGGACGAACTGTGCGCCGTGGACCTGGAGGGACGGCGGACGGCCGGCGACCTCGTGCCCACCAGCGAGCTGCCGATGCACCTGGCGGTGTACCGCTCCACCGGCGCCGCGGCGATCGTCCACACCCACGCCGTGCACGCCACCGCCGTCTCCACCCTCGTCGACGAGCTCCCGGCGGTCCACTACATGACCGCCGCCCTGGGCGGTCCGGTCCGCGTGGCGCCGTACGCCCCCTACGGCAGCGAGGAACTGGCCGCCCACGTACTGGAGGCGCTGCGCGACCGCAGCGGCTGCCTGCTGCGCAACCACGGCACGGTCGTGTACGCCGACAGCCTCGGCCGGGCGTACGACGACACCGCCCAGCTCGAGTGGATGTGCCGTGTCTGGCTCGCGGCCGCCTCCGTGCCCGGCCGCACCCCGGCCCTGCTGCCGCCCGAGGAGCTGGACCGCGTCGCCGAGCGGCTGCGCGGCTACGGGCAGCGCGGCTGACCCCTCCGCGCGGCCCCGTCCGCCTCCGTCCACCGTCATCCGCCTCCGCCCGCCCGCGGCGGATGACGCCGCGCGGACGGGGTACGAGGTGGGCGACACCGGCGCCGGCGGCGCCGGGCGAGGGATCCGGTCCCGTCCGGCCCACGCTCACCCGCCGGAGCCCGCCCGCTGGCCCCGGCGACACCACGCCACCATCCTTGGAGACGATGAGTCTGCGCAGAACGGCGGCCCTGACCGCCCTCACCACGCTCGGTGCCGGAGCGGCCGCTGTGGTGGCCGGCCGGTACGCGGCCACCGCCGCCCTCAGGCCGTCCTCGCCGCACTCCCCGCCCGCCGGCTTCGAGGGCCCGCAGCTGACCGTCCACGCCACCGCGGCGGGGCAGGTCACCCTGACCCGGTCCCTCGTCTCGCAGCTTCCCGGCACCTACGCCCTCACCGGCCCGGGCCGGCACGCCGTCGTCGGGACCGTGCTCGACGTCCCCTCCTCCGCCGACACCGTCGTACGGCGCCTGGAGCGGGTGGACCGCGGCCGGCTCGCCGCCGGCGACCGGGTGCGGCTGACCCCGCAGCTCCACACCGGAAACCCCGGGGACGCGCTGGGCCTGGAGTACGCGGACGTCGAGGTGCCCGGCGAACTCGGCCCCCTGCCCGCCTGGTACCTGCCCGCCCTGCGCGACGTGTGGGTCATCGCCGTGCACGGCCTGGGCGCCACCCGCGAGCACGCCATGAACGTCCTGCCCTTCCTGAACGCCATGGGCCTCCCCGTGCTCGTCCCGGCCTACCGCGGCGACCCCGGGGCGCCCCGGTCGCCCGACGGCAGCGCGCACCTGGGCGACTCCGAGTGGCGCGACCTCGACGCGGCCGTCCGCCACGCCCTCGGCCGCGGCGCCCGCGGCGTGGTGCTGTACGGCTGGTCCACCGGGGCCACCATGGCGCTGCGGGCCGCCGCCGAGTCCCCGGTCCGCGACTTCCTCACCGGACTGATCCTGGACTCGCCCGTGCTCGACTGGCGGGCCACCCTGCGCGCGCTGGCGGGCGCCCGCCACGTCCCCGCCGCCCTGCTGCCGCTGGCGGTGCGCGCGGCGCAGGGCCGTGCCCGGCTCCGTCCGGAGCTCCACTCGGAGCTGAACGACCCCGGCGCGCTGCGGCTGCCCACACTCGTCCTGCACGGCCCGGGAGACGCCGTCGCCCCCTGGGGCCCCTCCCGCGAACTGGCCGAACGGCGCCCGGACCTGGTGTCGCTGCACATCGTCGGACAGGCTCCGCACGCCGCCATGTGGAACGCCGATCCACAGGGCTACGAGGAGGCGCTGCGCCGCTTCCTCACCCCGCTCATGTGAGGCGCCGCGACCGGCGTTTGGGCTTTCGGGCCGTCATCAACAACACTGCTCCCGTGACGTCCCGTACCCCGCGAGACACCCGGCTGCGCCTCGTATCCCGTCAACCTCTCGCCGCCGCGCGCCGAGCCGTGGGCGCGCGCCGCCGGCGGAGCACGCCCCGGCCCCCCGAGGGGGTGCCCCCACGCGACCAACTCGCCCGGCAGGCACGGGCCTGCCTCAGCGAGGCGGTGCGGCTGGCCCGCTGGGCCGACGGCACCGGACTGTCGCCGGTGGCGGCCGCCGAGCGCGTGGCGGCCGAACTGCGGATACCCGTGGAGCAGATCCCCGTCCACTGGGACCGCGCCCGGCTCGCCGGCCTCATAGAACTGCACGACGGCACCGCCATGCCCGGCTGGCGGCTGCGCGCCTGGGACCGTGACGACTCGGCGGTGCTGCGCGGCTGGGTCGCGCTCTTCGACGCCTGGTCGCTGGCCCATCCCGCGCCCGGCGGCGCGGACCCCGGGGCGGTCGGGGAGGTGGTCGTGGCGGCGCCGCAGTTCCTGTCGGTGATGCACCTGTCCTCCGGCCCGGTGACCGTGCCGGCCCTGCTGGACCTGCTCAGGCGGCGCATCGCGGAGATCCGCGCCGAGCGCGACGGCGCGGCGCCCCCCGGCGGCCCCCCGGCGGACGAGGCGGCCGAGGCCGGCGAGGCGGCAAGGGCGGCCGGGAACGCGGACGACTGCCTGCCCGCGCTCCTGGACTGGGCCCTCGACGGCCTCGCCTCCGTCGGCGCCCTCACCCGCTGCGCCGAGGACGACCGGGGCCGCCCCGGGCAGGCGGTGCTCACCCCGCTGGGCAACTGGGCGGTGTGGGTGAAGCTGGAGCAGATCTGCGTCGCGGCCCAGAGCCCGGCGGGGAACATCGAGCAGCCCGCCGAGGACATGCTGCGCGGCTGCGCCAGGCTCTCGCCCGGGGAGGCCCGCGCCGAGTACCGCGCCTGGCTGGCCGCACGCCCCACCGGTCCGGCCGTCGCCGAACTGATCGACGCCGCCCGCGGCGACGACGCCCTCATCCGCGGTCTGGCCTTCGAGGCGCTGCGCGCCGTGGGCGCCCCCGCGGAGCCCGCCGTCCGCGAGGCGGCCGGCGAGCCCGTCCTGCGCCCCTACGCGCTGCTCTGGCTCGCCGAGCACGACGGCGCGGACCCGGCGGACCTGGCGAACGGCGCCCCCGGTGTCCTGACCCGCGAGGAGGCCACCTGGCTGTGGGTGGACACCGCCGCGGCCGTCGCCGACCACGGCGACGGGAAGGTGCTGGTGGAGCATCTGGACTCGGCCGTGCAGAGCAGCGTCCCCGGACTTCTGGAGGCGGTCCGCGCCACCGGTCACCCCCGTACCGTCCAGGTCCTGGTCGCGCTCGCCGCGGCCCACCCGGATCCGGTGCTGGCCAGGGCCATGCGCCGCGCGGCCTTCCAGGTCCACACCGGCGAGGTGTGACGGGCCGGCCCGGGCCCCCGCGCCTCCGGCCGCGTCACCCGTCCCCGTACGCCCCGCACGGCGGCCGCCCACCGTGCGGGGCGTACGCCCTCCGTCGCACCGGGCGCGGAAATCCGGTTGCGCGCCGCCGTTAGACTGGCCGCATGGTGAACCTCCTCGTGCATTAGCGGCGTACGCCCGTCTCCCAGCCCCCGACCGACGACGTACGTACGTCCACCCTGCCCAGGAGTATTTCCGTGATCACCGCCACCGGAGTAGAGCTGCGCGCCGGCGCCCGGATCCTCATCGAGTCCGCCTCCTTCCGCATCGCCAGGGGCGACCGCATCGGACTGGTCGGCCGCAACGGCGCGGGCAAGACCACCCTCACCCGCTGCCTGGCCGGCGAGGGGGCCCCCGCCGCCGGGACGATCACCCGCACCGGTGAGGTCGGCTACCTGCCCCAGGACCCGCGCACCGGCGACCTCGACGCCCTCGCCCGCGACCGCATCCTGTCCGCCCGCGGCCTGGACACCGTGCTGCGCAGGATGCGCGAGAACGAGGACCGGATGGCGAACGGCCAGGGCGCCACCCGCGAGAAGGCGATGAAGAAGTACGAGCGGCTGGAGACGGAGTTCCTCACCAAGGGCGGCTACGCCGCGGAGGCCGAGGCCGCCACCATCGCCGCCAGCCTCGGCCTGCCCGACCGGGTGCTCGGCCAGCCGCTGCACACCCTCTCCGGCGGCCAGCGGCGCCGGGTGGAGCTGGCCCGCATCCTCTTCTCGGACGCCGACACCCTGCTGCTGGACGAGCCCACCAACCACCTCGACGCCGACTCGATCGTCTGGCTGCGCGACTTCCTGAAGACCTACCGCGGCGGCTTCGTCGTCATCTCCCACGACGTCGACCTGGTGGAGACGGTCGTCAACAAGGTCTTCTACCTCGACGCCAACCGCTCCCGCATCGACGTCTACAACATGGGCTGGAAGCAGTACCTGGCCCAGCGCGAGGCGGACGAGAAGCGGCGCAGGCGCGAGCGGGCCAACGCCGAGAAGAAGGCCGCCGCCCTCAACGCCCAGGCCGACAAGATGCGCGCCAAGGCCACCAAGACGGTGGCCGCCCAGAACATGGCCCGCCGCGCCGAGCGGCTGCTGGCCGGGCTGGAGGGGGAGCGGCAGGCCGACAAGGTCGCCAAGCTGCGCTTCCCCGACCCCGCGCCCTGCGGCAAGACCCCGCTGATGGCCGAGGAACTGTCCAAGTCCTACGGCTCGCTGGAGATCTTCACCGACCTCTCGCTCGCTATCGACAAGGGCTCGCGCGTGGTCATCCTCGGCCTCAACGGCGCGGGCAAGACCACCCTGCTGCGGCTGCTGGCCGGGGTGGAGAAGCCCGACACCGGCCGGGTGGTCCCCGGCCACGGCCTGAAGCTCGGCTACTACGCGCAGGAGCACGAGACGCTCGACGGCGACCGCACGGTCCTGGAGAACATGCGCTCGGCCGCCCCGGACATGGACCTGGTCGACATCCGCAAGACGCTGGGCTCGTTCCTGTTCTCCGGCGACGACGTGGACAAGCCCGCGCGGGTGCTCTCCGGCGGTGAGAAGACCAGGCTGGCGCTGGCCACGCTGGTGGTCTCCTCGGCCAACGTGCTGCTGCTGGACGAGCCGACCAACAACCTCGACCCCGCCAGCCGCGAGGAGATCCTGGGCGCCCTGCGCACCTTCACCGGTGCGGTGGTGCTGGTCACCCACGACGAGGGTGCGGTGGACGCGCTCCAGCCGGAGCGGATCATCCTGCTGCCCGACGGTGTGGAGGACCTGTGGGGCGAGGAGTACGCGGACCTCGTGGCGCTCGCCTGAACGTGCCCGTCCGGGGCCCCGCGAGGGACGGGCACGTCTCCACCGGGCCCCGGCCACGCCGCGAGCGAGTGGTGATCACATCGTTCCGGATCATCGGGTCGACGCTTGATCCATCATCTGAGTGAGATCGGCTCGTATTCCGGCGCGGTCGGGCGTCGATGGCGCCGGTGATGTGGCATAGACCTCCCACCCCCGGTGTTCGGACGCCGGTCAAGTCCCTGACCTGCTCTTTCTCCGTACCGCGTGGAAGCGCGCCGCCCGGAAGTCCCGCGGAACACCTCGCTCCAGAGCCTTCCGGCCCTTGCCCGGCCGCCGATGACGTCCCACGGACCTTGTCGAATGGGTGGCCAGAAAACCGGCAAGGGGTGATCATGAGAGTCCAGAGCGCACTTCCCATGAGGAGGCACGGGTGGCCGAGACTCTGAAGAAGGGCAGCCGGGTGACCGGCGCCGCGCGCGAGAAGCTCGCGGCTGACCTCAAGAAGAAGTACGACTCCGGTGCGAGCATCCGGGCGCTGGCCGAAGAGACCGGCCGCTCCTACGGATTCGTGCACCGGATGCTCAGCGAGTCCGGCGTGACCCTGCGCGGTCGCGGCGGTGCCACGCGGGGCAAGAAGACCGCGACGTCCTGAGACCCAGGGTGTCCCGAGGGGCGCCACCCGGTCGGCCATCCGACCGGCCGGGTGGTTACTCTTCAGTCACTTGACAGTCGTCCGACTGCGGACTGCCCCGGGAGACCCTCATGACCCTGCTCGACAAGGACGGCGTGCGGCTCGTCGCGGACGGTGCCGTGGCCACGGTCACCCTCGACCGCCCGGCCAAGCGCAACGCCCAGACCTTCGCCATGTGGCGCGCCCTGGCCGAGGCCGGACGGCTGCTGCCCGGCGGGATCCGCGTCGTCGTCCTGCGCGGAGAGGGGCAGTCCTTCTCCGCCGGGCTCGACCGGCAGGCCTTCACCCCCGAGGGTTTCGACGGCGAGCCGTCCTTCATCGACCTGGCGCGCGGTTCCGACGCCGAGGTCGACGCGGCCATCGCCGGCTACCAGGAGGCCTTCACCTGGTGGCGGCGGAACGACATCGTGAGCATCGCCGCCGTCCAGGGGCACGCCGTCGGCGCCGGCTTCCAGCTCGCGCTCGCCTGCGACCTGCGGGTGTGCGCCGACGACGTGCAGTTCGCGATGCGCGAGACCAGCCTCGGCCTGGTCCCCGACCTCACCGGCACCCACCCGCTCGTCTCCCTGGTCGGGTACGCCCGCGCGCTGGAGATCTGCGCGACGGGCCGTTTCGTGCGCGCCGAGGAGGCCGAACGGACCGGTCTGGCCAACCTCGTGGTGCCCGCCGCGGAACTGGAGGCCGCCACCGCCGATCTGGCCGCGGCGCTGCTCGCGGCCCCCCGCGACGCGGTGATCGAGACCAAGGCGCTGCTGCGCGGCGCGGTGGACCGCACCTACGACGAGCAGCGCGCCGCCGAGCGCGCGGCCCAGACGCGCAGGCTGCGCGACCTGGCCGGCATCGGCGACTGACCGCTCTCATCCCGGGCTCCGCACCACCTCCGCCGCCACCTGCGCCGACTCCTCCGTCACCACCTCCGTCACCACGGCCGCGACCGTCACGGGCCCGGGGGCACCGGCCGCCGCGGCCCGTGCCACCGCGCCGCGGACCCCGCGCGCCACATCGAGCGCACGGTGGTCCGCGGCGACCGCGAACTGGACCCGCCCATGGCCGCCGGGGG
>NZ_JBKJFM010000191.1:0-9600 GCF_046614825.1 Streptomyces nanhaiensis | reverse complement strand
TCCGCGACCGGACGGGACCGTCACCGGTCTCTCCGGACCCGGCGGCGCCGACGGGTCGGCACACGTCCCGCCGAAGGGCGGCGGAAAGGCCGCGCGGGCCCGCCGAGCCGGCTCCCGAGCCGTGCCGGCCTCCGGGGAAACGAGCCGGAGTCCGGCGCGGGCGGATACGGGCACACCGCCGCCCCCCGGTCCGGAGCACGCGGTCCGGGGCCCGCGGTCCGCGCCCGGGGCCGTCCGGCGGCGCGGACCGCCGATGTCCTCAGCGGCTCTCGGGCCCCGCCAGGTGGCGTGCGACGACCACCCGCTGGATCTGGTTGGTGCCCTCGACGATCTGCAGCACCTTGGCCTCCCGCATCAGGCGCTCGACCGGGTAGTCGCGGGTGTAGCCGTAGCCGCCGAGGAGCTGCACCGCGTCGGTGGTGACCTTCATGGCCGCGTCCGTGCAGAACAGCTTGGCCATCGCCGCCTGCCGGGCGAAGGGCTCCCCGGCGTCGCGCAGCCGGGCCGCGGCCAGGTACAGGGCGCGTCCGGCCTCGATCTGGGTGGCCATGTCGGCCAGCATGAACCGCACGCCCTGGAAGTCGGAGACCGGGCGGCCGAACTGCTCGCGCCCGGCCGTGTAGGCCAGTGCCTCGTCGAGGGCCGCCTGGGCGACCCCGATCGCACAGGCGGCGATGCCGAGCCGGCCGGAGTTGAGGGCGTCCAGGGCGATGGTGAAGCCCTGCCCCTCCTCGCCGATCCGGCGGCTGTCGGGGATGCGCACCCCGTCGAAGTGGACCTGCGCCGTCGGCGACCCGCCCATCCCCATCTTGCGCTCGGGGGCGGCGGCGCTGAGCCCCTCGGCGTCGCCCGGGACGAGGAAGGCGGTGATGCCGCGCGGGCCCTCTTCCCCGGTGCGGGCCATGACGGTGTAGAAGTCGGCGATGCCGCCGTGGGTGATCCACGCCTTGGTGCCGTCGAGCACCCAGTCGTCGCCGTCGCGGACGGCACGGGTGCGCAGCGCCGCGGCGTCGGAGCCGGAGGACGGCTCGGACAGGCAGTACGCGCCCAGCAGCCCGCCGGTGAACATCCCCGGGAGGTGCTCCGCGCACTGCTCCTTGGAGCCGTAGTGGGCGAGCGCGTGGCAGGCGAGGGTGTGGACGCTGACGCCCAGGCCCACGGTGAGGCGGGCCGCGGCCAGCTCCTCCAGGACCTGCAGGTACACCTCGTAGGGCTGGTCGCCGCCGCCGAACTCCTCGCCGTAGGGCAGCGAGAGCAGCCCGGACTCCGACAGGAGGGTGAACGTCTCGCGGGGGAAGCGGCCGGACTCCTCCTCGTCGGCCGCGGCCGGCCGGATCTCGCGCTGGGCCAGCTCGCGCACCAGTGTGAGGAGATCGTGGGCCTCCTCGGTAGGCATCCGGCGTTCCACCGGCTGGGGGCCGTACTGGGTCATCGCGGCGCTCTCCTCCCTGTCGGGGGCTGCGGCGGCGGGCGCTCGGGGTGGGGCGCCGCCACCGGGAAGTGGTGGTCCCAGCCGATGCCGTTCCTCGGGTTGCGAGAGCGGCTGACCAGCGGCTGTGGCGATTGGAGTATGCCCGATCGGCGGCCCGGCGTCACCGCGGGGCGGAGCCCCGCCGCCGGCCGGCCGCCGGGTTGTCGGTCCCCGCTGCCACACTCCACCGTATGCGGGACGGCCACGGCCCCGGGCCCAGGGGCGGACGGGAACGGGAGGACGCGGTGCGCTGGGCGGTCGCGGTGACCGCCGAGGGCACGGCCCTGCTGTGCCCGCTGGACGGGCGGGGGCGCGCGGCGGGCCCGGTGGCGGCCGAACCGGACGTGGCGCGGGCCGTGGCGGAGCGCACCGCGTCCGGCTCGGTCACCCGGTGGGTGTGGCGGTCGACGGCGCAGGTGTATCCGCGGCTGCTGGAGGCCGGGGTGCGGGTGGAGCGGTGCCACGACACGGAGGCGTGCGAGGCGCTGCTGCTGGGCCACGAGGGCCGGTGGGGCGAGCCGCGTTCGCTGGCGGCGGCCTGGGCGCGGCTGCACCGGGCCCCGGTGCCGGAGGACCCGCCGCTGCCCGCGGCCGACCAGCAGCCCTCGCTGTTCGCGCCGGGCCCGGTGCCGCTGCCGCCGGGCACGGACCCGCTCGCCGCCCTGCTGGAGGTGTACGCCGACCAGTTGCGGCGGGTGGAGGCGGCCGGGCACCCGGAGCGGATGCGGCTGCTGCTGGCCGCGGAGTCCGCGGGGACGCTGGTGGCGGCGGAGATGAACCGCACGGGGGTGCCCTGGCGGGCGGACGTCCACCGGGAACTGCTGCGGGAGCTGCTGGGCGAGAGCTATCCGGGCGGCGAGCCGGTCCGGCTGGCGGAGCTGGCCGAGGAGGTCTCGCGCGCCTTCGGGCCGGGGGTGCGGGTGCGGCCCGACCTGCCGGCGGACGTGGTCAGGGCGTTCGCGCGGGCCGGGATCCGGCTGTCCTCGACCCGGGCGTGGGAGCTGCGGAAAGTCGACCATCCGGCCGTCGCCCCGCTGCTGCGCCACAAGACGCTGTACCGGCTGCACACCGCGCACGGCCGGTCCTGGCTGCGCACCTGGGTGCGCGACGGCCGCTTCCGTCCCGAGTACGTGCCCGGCGGCTCGGTCACGGGCCGCTGGACGAGCAACGGCGGGGGCGCGCTGCAGATCCCCAAGGTGGTGCGGCGCGCGGTGGTGGCCGACCGGGGGTGGCGGCTGGTGGTCGCCGACGCCGACCAGATGGAGCCCAGGGTGCTGGCCGCCGTCTCCCGCGACCGGGGCCTGATGGAGGTGGCCGGAAGCGGCCGGGACATGTACTCGGTGCTGTCGGACCGGGCGTTCGGCGGTGACCGGGACCGGGCCAAGCTGGCGCTGCTGGGCGCGGTGTACGGGCAGACCTCGGGGGACGGCCTGCGGCACCTGGCGGATCTGCGGCGCCGCTACCCGGCGGCGGTGGCGTACGTGGACGAGGCGGCGCGGGCCGGCGAGGAGGGCCGCCTGGTGCGCACCTGGCTGGGGCGCACCTGTCCGCCCGCGGCCGCCCGGGAGGCGGACTTCGGGGACGGCGGGGTCGGCCCGCCGGAGGCGGGCGCGGAGGGTCCGGCGGGCGACGCGGCCCGGGCCCGCGGGCGGTTCACCCGCAACTTCGTGGTGCAGGGCAGCGGGGCCGACTGGATGCTGCTGGTGCTGGCCGCACTGCGGCAGTCCCTGGCCCGGATGCGCGCCGAGCTGGTGTTCTTCCAGCACGACGAGGTGATCGTGCACTGCCCCGAGCGGGAGGCGGAGGCGGTGGTGGAGGCCGTCCGGGCGGCGGGCGAGCGGGCGGGGCGCGCCGCCTTCGGCGAGACCCCGGTGCGCTTCCCGTTCACCACGGCCGTGGTGGAGTGCTACGCGGACGCCAAGTGAGCGGAGGCAGCGGCCGTACGGCGGCCGTGGCCTCCGGCCCCCGCTCCCGCCCCCGTTCCGGCTCCCGGGCCGCCCCCGCCCGTTCCGGGACTCAGGCCGCCCCCGCCCGTTCCGGGGCGAGGAAGGCGCGCAGCGCCCCGGCGAGCTGCTCGGGCGCCTCCTCGGCCATGTGGTGGCCGCTGTCGATCGTGCCGCAGGTGACGTCGTCCGCCCAGCCGCGCCAGATGCCGGGGATGTCCGGGTAGAGGTCGCCGAGGTCGTCCCTCTCCGACCACAGCACCAGCACCGGGCAGGTGATGCGGCGGCCCGCGGCCCGGTCGGCCTCCTCGTGGCGGCGGTCCACGGTCAGCCCGGCCCGGTAGTCCTCCAGCATCGCCCGCACGGTGGCCGGATTCCGGATGGCCGCCTGGTAGTCCTCCCACGCCTCGGAGCCCATCGCCTCCTTTGAGCCGCCGTACCAGGCGGCGGGGTCGGCGAGGATGGCGCGTTCGGGCTTGTCCGGGACGGCGAAGAAGAACCAGTGGTACCAGGCGCGGGCGAAGCGCTCGTCACAGCGGGCGAGGTGTTCGCTGATGGGGACGCAGTCGCCGACCGCGAGGCGGGTCACGGCCTCGGGCGCGTCCAGCGCGAGCCGGTGGGCGACGTAGGAGCCCCGGTCGTGGCCGAGGACGGCGAAGCGGTGGTGGCCCAGGCGCCGCATCAGCTCCAGGCAGTCGCGGGCCATGGCCCGCTTGGAGTACGGGGCGTGGCCGTCGTCGGTGGGCGGTTTGGAGGACTGGCCGTAGCCGCGCAGGTCGGGGCAGACGACGGTGTGGGCGTCGGCGAGCAGGGGTGCTGTGCGGTGCCAGGTGGCGTGGGTGCGCGGATGGCCGTGGAGGAGCAGCACCGGCGGTCCCGAGCCGCCGTGGCGCACCCGTAGGACCACCTCGCCCACGTCGATCCGCTCCAGCTCGAACCCCTCGAACACACCCGCTCCCTCCACCGCCCCGTCCTCTCCCCGTGCGCGCCCGTCCGGTGCGCCGGACGGGCGCGCACGGGGGCCTTCGGGGGTCACGGCGGCGTACCCGGGGTACACCGCACCGTCGCGGCCCTGCCCGACCGTCCCCGCGTTCCCCGCGTTCCGAGGAGCCACACCATGAGCCACACCACGAGCGGCACCGCGCAGATCGGCGTCACCGGACTCGCCGTCATGGGCCGCAACCTGGCCCGCAACCTCGCCCGCCACGGCTACACCGTCGCCGTGCACAACCGCACGGGCGCCAGGACGGCGGAGCTGGTGGAGGAGTTCGGCCGGGAGGGCGACTTCGTGCCCGCCCGCACGCCCCGGGAGTTCGTCACCGCGCTGGAGCGGCCGCGCCGCGTGATCGTGATGGTCAGGGCGGGCGAGGCGACCGACGCCGTCATCGAGGAGTTCGCGCCGCTGCTGGAGCCGGGGGACATCGTCGTCGACGGCGGCAACGCCCACTTCGCCGACACCCGCCGCCGCGAGGAGGCGCTGCGCGGGCGCGGCGTCCACTTCGTCGGCGCGGGCGTCTCCGGCGGCGAGGAGGGCGCCCTGCACGGGCCGAGCATCATGCCCGGCGGCTCGGACGAGGCGTACGCCGCGCTCGGCCCGCTGCTGGAGGACATCGCCGCGAAGGCCCCCGACGGCACGCCCTGCACCGCGCACATCGGGCCCGACGGCGCCGGGCACTTCGTGAAGATGGTGCACAACGGCATCGAGTACGCCGACATGCAGCTCATCGCCGAGGCGTACGACCTGCTGCGCACCGTCGCCGGGTACGGGCCGGCCCGGATCGCCGAGGTCTTCCGCGCCTGGAACACCGGCCCCCTGGACTCCTACCTCGTCGGGATCACCGCCGAGGTGCTGGCCCACACCGACGCCGCCACCGGGCGCCCCTTCGTCGACGTCGTCGCCGACGCCGCCGAGCAGAAGGGCACCGGCCGCTGGACGGTGCAGACCGCCCTGGACCTGGGCGTTCCGGTCTCGGGCATCGCCGAGGCGGTCTTCGCCCGCTCCCTGTCCGGGCACACCGGGCTGCGCCGGGCCGCCGCCGGCCTGCCGGGCCCGCACCGGCCCCCGCTCGGCGAGCGGGACGCCGAGCACTTCGCGGACCGGGTCGAGCAGGCCCTGTACGCCTCGAAGATCACCTCCTACGCCCAGGGCTGGAACATGATGCGGGCGGCGAGCGCGGAGTACGGCTGGGGCGTCGACCTGGGAGCCGTGGCCGCCGTCTGGCGCGGCGGCTGCATCATCCGGGCCGCCTTCCTGGACCGGGTGCGCGCCGCGTACGCCGCGGATCCGGAGCTGCCCACACTGCTGGCCGACCCGGAGTTCGCCGAGGAGACCGGCCGGGCGCAGGAGGCGTGGCGGGAGGTGGTGGCCACCGCCGTCCGGCACGGCGTCCCCGCGCCGGGCCTGTCGGCGGCGCTGGCCTCGTACGACGCCCTGCGCGCCGAGCGGCTGCCCGCCGCTCTCGTCCAGGCGCAGCGCGACTACTTCGGCGCCCACACCTACCGGCGCACCGACCGGCCCGGCTCCTACCACACCCTGTGGGGGCTGGACCGCTCCGAGGTCCGCACCGGCGGCTGAGCCCGGCGGTCCGGAGGTCCGGTGACCCTGTGATCAGGTGATCCGGCGGTCCGTCCGGCGGCCCGGCGTCCTCGTACGGCGAGGGCGCCGGGCCGTCCGCAGCATTGGTATGGACATGACCTCGGATCCCTTCTACGCTCTCCTGGACCAGACCTGAGAGCGCTCTCATGTCTCCCCTGTCCGACCCCACCTCGACCTCACCAGGTAGAGCCGACAGAAGGAGAACAACCGTCATGCGACGCAGGATCGGCGTGCGCGCGGGTCTGTCCGCGCTGCTCGCGCTGGGCGCCCTGACCGCCACGGGAAGCGGGCTCGCCTCCGCCTCGCCCGCCCCGGCGGAGCCCAGCGCCGGCGCACCGGCCCAGGAACTGGTGGACGCCATGGAGCGCGACCTCGGACTGACCGAGGGCCAGGCGCGGAAGCGGCTGCGGCAGGAGGCGGCGGCCATGGAGGCCGCGCCCGGAGCCGAGCGGGCCGCGGGCGCCGCCTTCGCCGGCTCCTGGTTCGACGCCCGCACCGGCGAGCTCGTCGTCGGCGTGACCGCCCCCGGCAGAGCCGACGCCGTACGGGAGGCGGGCGCCCGGGCCCGGGTGGTCGAGCACAGCGCGAGGGAACTGGACGCCGCCAAGGACCGGATCGACGCCCGGGCCGAGCGCGAGGCCGCTCCCGAGGGGGTGAGCGGCTGGTACGTCGACCCCCGCGCCAACAGCGTGGTGGTCGAGCTCGTGGAGGGCGCCGGGGACGACACCGCCGTGCGCGGCTTCCTGGCCGCCGCGCGGAAGGCAGGCCCGGTCGAGGTCCGCGAGAGCACCGGCGGGGCGCCGCGCACCTTCGCCGCCGGCGTCGTCGGCGGCGACCCGTACTACACCGGCAACGCCCGCTGCTCCATCGGCTTCTCGGTGCACGGCGGCTTCGTCACCGCCGGGCACTGCGGGTCGGCCGGAGCGTCGGTGCGCGGCTGGGACGGCTCCCAGATGGGCACCTTCGAGGGCTCGTCCTTCCCCGGCAACGACTACGCCTTCGTGAGGACGGGCCACGGCTGGTGGACCGTCCCGGTGGTGCTGGGCTGGGGGACGGTGCCCGACGTCCTGGTGCGCGGCTCCGCCGAGGCCCCGGTCGGCGCCTCGATCTGCCGTTCCGGCTCCACGACCCGCTGGCACTGCGGCCGGGTGCTGGCGAAGAACGAGACGGTCAACTACAGCCAGGGCGCCGTCCACCAGATGACCAAGACCAGCGTCTGCGCCGAGCCCGGCGACTCCGGCGGCTCGTTCGTCAGCGGCGACCAGGCCCAGGGCGTGACCTCGGGCGGCTGGGGCAACTGCTCCGGCGGCGGCGAGACCTGGTTCCAGCCGGTCAACGAGATCCTGTCGGTGTACGGCCTGACGCTGCACACCGCCTGACACCCTCCTCGTACGCCGCGCCCGGGGGTGCGCGGAGCAGAGGCCGCCCGGCCGCGCCGGGCGGCCTCTCGTCGCCCCCGGCCGTCTTCCGCCGCCGCCCGGGGCGGATCTGTGTTACGTTGGACCACGTTGCAGTTTTGGTACCCATGAACTTTGTGCGCGCCTGACGGTTTGTGACCTTCAGGCGCCTTTGTTTTTCCGGCTCTTCCGGCGGGGTCTCATTGCGGCGACAAGGAAGTCCGCACAGTGCGGACTTCCTGCACTGCGCCTATCTGGAGGAGAGAAAAAGTATGGCTACTGGCACCGTCAAGTGGTTCAACGCGGAAAAGGGTTTCGGTTTCATCCAGCAGGACGGCGGCGGCGCCGACGTCTTCGCGCACTACTCGAACATCGCCACCCAGGGCTTCCGCGAGCTCCACGAGGGCCAGAAGGTCACCTTCGACGTCACCCAGGGCCAGAAGGGCCCGCAGGCGGAGAACATCCTCCCCGCCTGACCCCGCCGCGTTCGGCGAACGCGACGCGCAGCACCACCAGAAGCCGGGGCCCGCACCACAGGGTGCGGGCCCCGGCTCGTGCCGCCTTCCGGCCGCGGCCGGCCACCGCCGCACCGCGCCGCCACCGCGCCGCACCGCCGTACGCCCCCGCCGGCCCGTTGGGCCGGCTTTCTCCGCGCAGCAGCGCGATCCGCTCTTTCACCGGCTCGTTCCCGCGACTCTCCGCCCGCTCACGCGCTGCGGAGCCTCCCCGGCACGCGCCGCCCCGAGGAAGGTCACACCCCGCGTGAACCAGAATTCCGGAACCCGTTCCACCCGCTCCCCACGCCCCGGCCGACGCCGCCCCTCCCGTTCCCAGGCCCCCGCGCGGGTCCCCGCGCAGAAGGCGGCCCACGGCCGCGCAGGCACCCCGCGCCGGGAGGAGCCCATGGCGCCGGCCGGCACGCCCGGCCTGCCCCCGGCCTCCTCGTTCGCCGAGCTGGACATGCCCGCCGTGCTGCTGGAGACCCTGGGGCGCGAGGGCGTCACCGCGCCGTTCCCGATCCAGGCGGCCACCCTGCCCGACTCGCTGGGCGGCCGTGACGTCCTGGGCCGCGGGCAGACCGGCTCGGGCAAGACCCTCGCCTTCGGGCTGGCCCTGCTCGCCCGCACCGCCGGGCACCGCGCCGAGCCGCGCCACCCGCTGGCCCTGGTGCTCGTTCCCACCCGGGAGTTGGCCCAGCAGGTCACCGACGCCCTCGCCCCGTACGCGAAGGCCGTACGGCTGCGGACGGCCACCGTGGTGGGCGGCCTGTCCATCGGCCGCCAGGCCGCGGCGCTCAGGAACGGCGCCGAGGTGGTCGTCGCGACCCCCGGGCGGCTGAGAGACCTGGTCGAGCGCGGCGACTGCCGGCTGGAGGAGGTGCGGACCACCGTGCTGGACGAGGCCGACCAGATGGCCGACATGGGCTTCCTCCCGCAGGTCACCGCCCTGCTGGACCAGGTGCGCCCCGACGGCCAGCGAATGCTGTTCTCCGCCACCCTGGACCGCGACGTGGACCGGCTGGTGCGGCGCTTCCTGTCCGACCCGGTGGTCCACTCCGTGGACCCCCCGGCGGGCGCCGTCACCACGATGGAGCACCACATCCTGCGGGTGAGCACCGACGACAAGAACGCCGTCGCCACGCGCATCGCCGCCCGCGACGGGCGCGTGATCATGTTCGTGCACACCAAGCGCGCGGTGGACCGGCTGGTCAGAAGGCTGCTGGCCAGCGGGGTGCGGGCCGGCGCGCTGCACGGGGGCAAGTCCCAGAACCAGCGCAACCGCACGCTGGAGCAGTTCAAGGACGGGCAGGCCACGGTCCTGGTGGCCACCAACGTCGCCGCCCGCGGGATCCACGTCGACAACCTCGACCTGGTGGTCAACGTCGATCCGCCCGCCGACCACAAGGACTACCTGCACCGCGGCGGCCGTACCGCACGGGCCGGCGAGTCCGGCAGCGTCGTGACACTGGTGACCCCCGAGCAGCGCCGCGAGGTCGACCGGATGGTGGCCGCCGCCGGTGTGTCGCCCCTGGTCACCCCGGTCCGCTCCACCGGTGAGGAGCTCGTCCGGATCACCGGGGCGAAGGAGCCCTCCGGCGTTCCCGTGGTCCTCGCCGCGCCGCCCGCCGAGCGGGCTCAGCGGCCCCAGCGGCCCCGCGGCGGCGCCTCGGGCCGGGGCGGCGCCTCGGGCCGG
>NZ_JBKJFM010000190.1:0-9627 GCF_046614825.1 Streptomyces nanhaiensis | reverse complement strand
CCTGCCGCCGCGTCACCCGGACGAGGCCCGCGCGGACCCCCCTGCGGATCACGGCCCCCTCCCCCACGGCCCCGACCGGGACATCGGGGCCGCCGTCGACGCCGTGCTCACCGAGCACCTGGCGCTGCGCCGGGCCGACGCGCGGCTGATCAGCGACCGGTTCACCGCCGACGTCGCCGACTGCCTGATCGACCTGGTGCGGCGCGGCGGCAAGCGGCTGCGCCCGGCGTTCCTGTGGTGGGGCTGGCGGGCGGGCGGCGGCACGCCCGAGCACGCCGACGCGGAGGCCGTGCTGCACGCCGCCGCCGCGCTGGAGCTGATCCAGGCCTGCGCCCTGGTGCACGACGACCTGATGGACGAATCACCCCTGCGGCGCGGCGCGCCCGCCGCCCATGTGGCCCTCGCCCGCCGGCACCGCGCCCAGGGCCTGCGCGGGGACGCCGAGGCGTTCGGGTCCTCCGCCGCCCTCCTGACGGGTGATCTGGCCCTGGTGTGGGCGGAGGACCTGTGGGACGCGGCGTCCCCTGGCGAGGAGGCCCGGCGGCGGGCCCGCCCCGTCTGGCAGGCGATGCGCACCGAGATGGTGGCCGGGCAGTACCTGGACCTGTACGGGCAGGCGGCCGGTGCGCCCTCCCCCTCCTCCTCCCTGCGCGTCGCCCATCTCAAGAGCGGGCTGTACACCGTGGAGCGCCCGCTGCACCTGGGAGCCGCGCTGGCCGGCGCGGACGCGCGCACCACCTCGGCGCTGCGGCGGGCGGGGCGGTGCGCCGGGGTGGCGTTCCAGCTGCGCGACGACATCCTGGGCGTCTTCGGGGACCCGGCCCGTACGGGGAAGCCGGCGGGCGACGACGTGCGGCAGGGCAAGCCCACCCATCTGATGGCCGTCGGCCTGCGCCTGGCCCGCGTCCGCGGCCGGCGCGCGGAGCGGGAGCTGCTGGAGCACGCGCTCGGCAACCCCGCGCTGACCGAGGGGGAACTGGACCGCGTACGCGCCGTGCTGACCGAGCTGGGGGCCCGTGACGCCGTCGAGCGGCGCATCGGCGGCCTGGCCGGCGACGCGCTGGCCGCGCTGGAGGACGCCGCGCTCGACGGGGTCCCGGCACGGGAGCTGTCGGCGCTGCTGTACGCCGTCCTGGGCGAACCGGCCCTCGCCCACCGCCCCCGCGACGGCGCTCCCCGCGACGCCGCCGCCCTCTCCACCCACTGACCACCTGCCGAAGGAATCCAGATGAGAAGAGTGCACGGGCCGGGCGACCACGTCGTCATCGTCGGGGCGGGGCTGGCCGGGCTGTCCGCCGCACTGCACCTGCTGGGCGCCGGGCGCTCGGTCACCGTCGTCGAGCGGGAGGACGGGCCGGGCGGCCGGGCCGGGCGCGAGGAGTGGGCGGGGTACCGCGTCGACACCGGCCCCACCGTGCTGACCATGCCCGACCTGGTCGACGAGGCCATGGCGGCGGTGGGCGCCGAGCTCGCCGACCACGTGGAGCTGATCGGGCTCCACCCCGCCTACCGCGCCCGTTTCGCCGACGGCGACTCCCTGGACGTGCACACCGATCCGCACGCCATGGAGGCCGAGATCGCCCGGGTGGCCGGGCCGCGGGAGGCCGCCGGGTACCGGCGGCTGCGCGACTGGCTGGAGCGGCTGTACCGGGTGCAGATGCGCTCGTTCATCGACGCCAACTTCGACTCGCCGCTGGGGCTGCTGGGCGCCGACCTGGCCAGGCTGGCCGCGCTCGGCGGGTTCGGCACCTGGCACGGGCGCGTCGGGCGCTTCCTGAAGGACGAGCGGCTGCGCCGCGTGTTCTCCTTCCAGGCGCTGTACGCCGGGGTGCCGCCCACCCGGGCGCTGGCCGCGTACGCCGTCATCGCCTACATGGACACCGTCGCCGGGGTGTGGTTCCCGCGCGGCGGCATGCACGCCGTGCCCCGGGCCATGGCCGACGCCGCCGCCGGCGCCGGGGCCCGCTTCGTCTACGGCGCCGAGGTGACGCAGCTGGAGCGTTCGCCGGGCGGACGCGCCGCGGCGGTGCGCACCGCCCGCGGGGAGCGCATCGCCTGCGACGCGGTGGTCCTCACCTGCGACCTGCCGGTCGCCCACCGCCTGCTGGGCGGCGCGCCGCGCCGCCCGGTGCCGCTGCGGTACGCGCCCTCGGCGGTCGTCCTGCACGCCGGCGGCGACCGCACCTGGCCCGAACTGGCCCACCACACAATCTCCTTCGGCTCCGCCTGGGAGTCGACGTTCCGGCAGCTCACCCGGACCGGCGAGCTGATGAGCGATCCCTCCCTGCTGATCACCCGGCCCACCGCCACCGACCCCTCGCTGGCCCCGGAGGGCAGGCACCTGCACTACGTGCTCGCGCCCTGCCCCAATCTGGTCACCGGCCCCCGGGACTGGGACCGCGTCGGCCCCCGTTACCGCGACACGCTGGTCGCCGAGCTGGAGCGCCGCGGACTGAACGGCTTCGGCGACGCGATCGAGGCCGAGCACCTGGTCACCCCGGCCGACTGGGCACGCCAGGGACATGCGGCCGGCACCCCGTTCTCCGCCGCGCACACCTTCGCCCAGACGGGCCCGTTCCGGCCGCGGAACCTGCCGCGCGGCTGGGAGAACGTGGTCCTGGCCGGCTGCGGCACCACGCCCGGGGTGGGCGTGCCGACGGTGGTGGTCTCCGGCAAGCTCGCCGCCGCCCGCATCACCGGCGGCGGCCGTCCACGACCGCCCGGGCGCGCGGCGCAGGCGCCCGCCGGTGCCGGCGCGGCCGGGGGAGCGGCCGTATGACGGCGCGCGAGCTGGACGCGGCGGGCGTCCACGACCCGGCACTGCGCGCGGCCTACACCCGCTGCCGCGAGCTCAACTCCCGCCACGGCAGGACGTACTTCCTGGCCACCCGGCTGCTGACGCCCCGACAGCGCCCGGCCGTCCACGCCCTGTACGGCTTCGCCCGCTGGGCGGACGACATCGTCGACGACCTCGACCCCGCCCTCTCCCCCGAGCAGCGCGCCCGGGCGCTGGCGGAACTGGACGAGGACCTGCGCAGGGCCCTGCGCACCGGTGGCGGTGAGCACCCGGTGATCGCCGCGCTGGCCGACACCGCCGCGCGCTACGCCATCGACCCGGCGCACTTCGGCGACTTCATGCGCTCGATGGGCATGGACCTGCACACCACCGAGTACCCCACCCTCGACGACCTGCGGGTGTACATGCACGGCTCGGCAGCCGTGATCGGCCTCCAGGTGCTGCCGGTGCTGGACACGGTCGCGCCGCGCGAGGAGGCCGCCCCGCACGCCGCGGCGCTCGGGGTGGCCTTCCAGCTCACCAACTTCCTGCGGGACGTGGGCGAGGACCTGGACCGCGGGCGGGTCTACCTGCCGCTGGACCGGCTGGCCGCCCACGGCGTCGACCGCGACCTGCTGCTGTGGTGCCGCCGCACCGGGCGTGCCGACGCCCGGGTGCGGGCCGCGCTGCGGGAGCTGTGCGAGACCACCCGGGAGGTCTACCGGGAGGCCGAGCCGGGCATCGCCATGCTGCACCCGGTCTCGCGGCCGTGCGTGCGCACCGCGTTCGTGCTCTACCGCGCCATCCTGGACCGGATCGAGGCGTCCGGGTACGCGGTGCTCCACCGGCGTGCCGTGGTCCCCCGCCGGCGCCGGGCCGCCGTGGCGCTGGGCGGGCTGGCGGGCGTGGCCGTGTCCCGCGCCCGCGGCGCCGTGAGCGGCGACCTGCCACGGGTGCCCGGCCGCCCGCGAGACCCCGGGCGGAAGCAGGAGGAAACCCCGCGGACCCGTGAGCGGGACGCGCAGCGAGGAGGAGTGCCGTCTTGAGCAAGCGCCGTGTGGGGGGTCCGGCCGGTTGGCGCAGCCCCCTGCGCCTGATGTCCGACCCCGGCTGGAGCCGCCAGGAGCCGACCTGGCGGGCGGCCCGGCCCCAGCTCGTCGCCGACGCCCTGAAGCGGGCCGCGGCCCGCCCCTCGGGCAACTGGTACGTGGTGGCGGCCAGCCGCGAGATCCGCCCCGGCCGCCCCTTCGGCCGGACGGTCGCCGGAGTGGAACTGGTGCTCTGGCGCGCGGAGTCCGGACGCCTGGCGGCCGGCCCGGGCGCCTGCCCTCACCTGGGCGCGCCGCTGTGCGACAGCGTGGTGGAGTCCGGGCGCCTGATCTGCCACTGGCACGGTCTGGGCCTGACCGAGCGGGGCATGCCGGGCTGGGAGCCCTTCCCCGTGCACGACGACGGAGTGCTGGTGTGGGTGCGGCTGGACGAGGTGGGCGGCGAGGAGCCGCTGGAGCGGCCCTGCCTGCCGCAGCGCCCCGACCCGGCCCTCTCGGTGGACGCGGTGACGACCCTGGTGGGCGCCTGCGAGCCGGAGGACGTCATCGCCAACCGGCTCGACCCCTGGCACGGCGCCTGGTTCCACCCGTACGCCTTCACGCGGCTGACGGTGGTGGAGGAGCCCGACCCGGCCGTCAACGGCGACCGCTTCCTGGTCGACGTGGCCTACCGCGTCGGCTCACGGGCGGGCGTGCCGGTGCGGGCCGCGTTCAGCGCGCCGGAGCCGCGCACGCTGGTGATGCACATCGTCGACGGCGAGGGCGAGACGTCGGCCGTGGAGACCCACGCCACGCCGCTCACCGCCCCTGGGGACCCGAACCCGCGCACCGCCGTGATCGAGGCCGTGCTGGCCGCCTCCGACCGGCCGGGCTTCGCCGTGGCGCGGGCCGCCGCGCCGCTGCTGCGGCCGCTGATGCGGCGGGCGGCGGCCCGGCTGTGGCGCGACGACCTGGCGTACGCCGAACGCCGCCGGCTGCTGCGCGGCCAGGGCCGCTTCCCGGGGGCGGTGTGAGGGCCGCGGGGGCGGCGGCCCCCACACCGGGCACCACCCCGGGCGCCGCACCGGACCTGGCGTCAGATCCCGTGCCCGGCCCGGTCCGGGGCGCGGGCGAGCAGGGTGTGGAGGATGCCGTACTCCCAGCCCGGCACCGGCACCGTGCGGACGAGGTCGAAGCCCGCCGCCGTCAGCCGCCGCGCCAGCTCCGGGGCGGTGTCGAACTCCAGGACGCTGCGCCACAGGTGCCGGTACAGGTCCGGCCCGCCCGGGCCGAGGGAGCCCGCGGGGATGATCACCGAACGGCACACGGCGGTCCAGATCAGCCGGTGCCGCCTCGCGCCGGACAGCGCGTACTCGTGGACGGCCAGCCGTCCGCCGGGGCGCAGCAGGCGGCGCACACCGGTCAGCACCCCGTCCGGGTCGGTCAGGTTGCGCACCAGATAGGCGGCGAACACCGCGTCGAAGGGCCCGCGCACTCCGGCGCGCTCCAGGTCCTCGGCGGGCGTGTGGGCGAAGGCGACGTTCCCCGGCCACGTCTTGGCGGCGGCCCGCTCGAGCATCCCGGCCGAGGCGTCCACCGCCGTGATCTCGGCGCGGGGCGCCGCGGCCAGCAGCGCGGCGGTGGAGGCTCCGGTGCCGCAGCCGAGGTCGAGTACGCGCAGTCCCTCGCCCCCGTCCGGCAGGGCCAGTCTGCGGGCGGAGCGGCGCAGTTGCCGGTGGTAGCCGGGGTTCGCGCCGACCAGGCGGTCGTAGGCGGCGGACGCGCCGTCGAACGCTGCGGTCAGCGCGCCGTCCTGCAGGAGGGTCATCGCGTCCGTCCTTCCGCCCGTACGGGCCCGGGGTGTGCGGTCACGGCCGCACGCCTACCCGGCGTGCGCCGCCGGGAACGCGCCGGGGAGAGCGCCGTGGGCGCCTGCGAGGGGAGGGAGCGCGGATGAGCCGCCCGGAGAACGCCGCGGCCCCGGCCGCACACAGGGAGGCGGACGTGGACGCGGACGTGGTCGTGGTCGGTGCGGGGGCTGCGGGCCTGTCGCTGGCCGGGCACATCCTCGACGCCGACTCCTCCTCGCCTCCGCTGTCGGTGGCGGTGGTGGAGCCGCCGCCGGGTCCCACCCGCAGCCCCGAGCGCACCTGGTGCTTCTGGGAGGAGGAGGGCGGCGGGCCCGGCGCCGGGCTCGGCGCGCCCGTCGCCGCCTCCTGGCGGCGGCTGCTGGTGCGGGGCCCGGGCGGGGAGAGCCTGGGCGGCGACAGCCCCCGGCGCTATCTGATGGTCCGCTCCGCGGACTTCACCCACGCGATGGACGCCCGTCTGGCCGCCGCCCCCTGCGTCACCCGCGTCACCGGCACCGTCACCGCCGTCGGGGACGGGCCGCACGGTGCGCGGGTGAGCGGCACGGACGCCGCGGGGCGGCCCTTCTCGCTCACCGGCCGCTGGGTGTTCGACTCGCGTCCGCCGCGGGTCCTGCCGCCCGCCCGCACCACCTTGCTGCAGCACTTCCGGGGCTGGTTCGTGCGTACCGGCGAGGACCGCTTCGACCCGGGCACGGCCGAGCTGATGGACCTGCGCACCCCGCAGCCGCGGTGCGGGCTGTCCTTCGCCTACGTCCTGCCCCTCGGCCCGCGCGAGGCCCTGGTGGAGTACACGGAGTTCTCCCCCTCGCCGCTGACCGGCCGGGAGTACGAGGCCGCGCTGCGGCACTACACCGAACGCGTCCGGCCGCTGGGCGAGTTCACCGTCACCGGTACCGAACAGGGCGTCATCCCCATGACCGACGGGCACTTCGCGCGCCGGACCGGGCGCTCGGTGTTCCGCATCGGCACGGCGGGCGGCGCAACGCGCCCCTCGACCGGCTACACCTTCGCCACCGTCCGGCGCCAGAGCGCGCGGGTGGCCGCGGCCCTCGCGGCCGGGCGCACCCCGCTGCCGCCGCGGCCCCACGCCCGCCGCCACCTGGCCATGGACGCCGCGCTGCTGCGCGCCCTGGCCACCGGCCGCGTCGACGGCGCGGACTTCTTCGCCCGCCTCTTCCGCCGCAACCGGCTGGACAGCGTCCTGCGCTTCCTCGACGGCGGCTCGGCCTTCCACGAGGAGGTGGCGATCGGTCTGCGCTCCCCCGTGTGGCCGATGGCGCGTTCCCTGGCCGAACTCCCCCTCCTGCCGCGCAGGCCGGCCGCCGCCGTGCCTGGGTCCGGCGACTCCCACCATCGAAAGGCCTCCAGGTGACAGACGCGAGAAACCCGTTCCCGTACCCGCTCCCGGGCCGGGTCCGGTTCCGCAACCGGCTCGCCCGCGACCGGTACGCCGTGCACCGGCCCGCCCCGGCGGGGGCGGCCCGCCTCGGCGACCGCGGGGTGCGCGCCGCCGTGGTGGGCGGCGGCATCGCCGGACTCACCGCCGCCACCGCGCTGGCCGAACGCGGTGTGGCCGTCGACCTGCTGGAGCGCCGGGAGGTGCTGGGCGGGCGCGTCGGCGGCTGGCGGACCAGGCTGGCCGACGGCACGTCCGTCACCATGAGCCGCGGCTTCCACGCCTTCTTCCGGCAGTACTACAACCTGCGCAACCTGCTGCGGCGTATCGACCCGGCCCTGTCGATGCTCACCCCGCTGGCGGACTACCCGCTGTGGCACAGCGGCGGAGCGCGGGACAGCTTCGCGCGGGTGCCCCGCACCCCGCCGTGGAGCGTGCTGGGCTTCACCGCCCTCAGCCCGACCTTCACCCCCTCGGGGCTGGCGGGCATGAACCCCCGCGCGGCGCTGCCCCTGCTGGACGTGCGGGTGCCGGAGGTCCACGAACGGCTGGACGGCGTCAGCGCCGCGGAGTTCCTGGACTCCATCGGATTCCCCGAACCGGCCCGGCACCTGGCCTTCGAGGTGTTCTCCCGCAGCTTCTTCGCCGACCCGCGCGAACTGTCGGCGGCCGAACTGGCCCTGATGTTCCACATCTACTTCCTGGGCTCGGCCGAGGGCCTGCTCTTCGACGTCCCCGACGACCCCTTCCCCGCCGCACTGTGGGACCCGCTGGCCGCCCGGCTGGAGCGGCTGGGCGCACGGGTGCGCACCGGCACCGCCGTGGAACTGGTGCGTCCCGAGCGGGACGGCTTCACCGTGGTGACGGCCGACGGCCGGGGGCCGGGGGCGGAACGCGGCGAGCGCTACGACGCGGTCGTCCTGGCCGTGGACGGCGCGGGCCTGCGCGCCGTGGTCGACAACTCCCCGCAACTGGGCGGTCCCGGCTGGCGGGCGTCGGTCGGGCGGCTGCGCGAGGCCCCGCCCTTCCTGGTCTCCCGCTACTGGCTCGGCCGGCCCGTGGCCGCCGACCGTCCCGGGTTCCTGGGCACCGGCGGCTACGGCCCGCTGGACAACGTCAGCGTCCTGGAACGCTGGGAGGGCGAGGCCGCCCGCTGGGCCGCACGGACGGGCGGCAGCGTGGTGGAACTGCACGCCTACGCCGTCGACCCCGGCGCGGACCGCGCCGCCGTCCAGCGGGCGGCCCTGGCCGAACTGGCCCGCGTCTACCCGGAGACGGCCGGTGCCCCGGTCGTCGACGAGCGGCACGAGTGGCGGCAGGACTGTCCGCTGTTCGCCACCGGCACCTGGCGGGACCGGCCGGGGGTGCGCACCGGCCATCCCCGGCTGGTGCTCGCCGGGGACCTGGTGCGCACCGCGCTGCCGGTGGCGCTGATGGAGCGGGCGGCCACCACCGGCTTCGAGGCGGCCAACGCCCTGCTGGCCACCTGGGGGGTGCGCGGCCACCCGCTGCTGACGGTGCCGCGCCGGGGCCGCTCGGCGCCGCTGCGGCTGCTGGCCTCCGCCCTCGGCGGCTGACGGGCGGTCGGACGGCACCGGTCGGACGGCGCCGGTCAGACTGCGCCGGTCAGACTGCGCCGGGCTGCCGCTCCGGGTCCTCCGCCTGCCCCGGGGGCTCCTCCCCGGGCGGCGCCGTGAGGTGCTCCAGGGTGCCGGTGATCTCCAGGAAGCGCTCCAGGAACCGCGGACGGTTGTCGAGGTGGAGGCGGGTGCCGTGGGCGCCGGCGAGACGGTGGATGAGCAGCAGCCCGGACAGTCCCGTGGAGTCGCAGGTGCTCAACGCGGCGAAGTCGAGGTGGAGATCGCCCGGTGCCGGCCGGCCGGCGAGCCGCGGGCGTACGGCGCCGACCAGCTCCTCGGTGGTCTCGTAGTCGAGGTCGCCGGTGACGTGGAGCCGGACGGTGCCGGGGCCGGTCTCCACCGTGAGTGCGAAGGAGGGACGGTGCATGGGTGTCATTCGGGCTTTCCGTGGCCGGGGGTGTCGGGGGCGGGGGTGTCGGAAGCGGACGGGCCGGAGGCGGGGGTGGAATGCGCGTCGAGGGCCAGGCGGGCCCGTTCCAGCATGCGGGTGGCGCGGGGGAAGTCCTTCAGCCGCCCGGCCAGCAGGTCCAGCGCGGGGCGCAGGGAGTGGGCGGGGACCTTGCGGGCGGCGAGGATCTGCGCGGTCCAGAGCAGGAAGCCGGTGAACAGCTCCTCGTCGTCGACGTAGAGGGCGGTGGACAGGAAGTCGACGATGTGCGCGATGTCCTCGGCGGTGTGCAGCCGCTGGCGTTCGGTGTAGTCGCGCATGGCCGGGAAGCGCTCCTCCAGTCCGGCCATGGTCTCCCCCACCAGCCGGGGGGCGGTGCGGGAGACCAACGTGTACTCCTGGTCGGCCAGATGGGGCAGGTCGTCGACCGGGTGGTGCGCGGACCGCGGGCCGGGCAGCGGCAGCGCGCCCTCGCCCAGCCGGTCGGCGGCGGCGCGGGCGTCGGGGGCCCAGGCGTCGGCGCCGAGC
>NZ_JBKJFM010000018.1:0-55719 GCF_046614825.1 Streptomyces nanhaiensis | reverse complement strand
AGGGGCCGTCGTCCTCGACTCGGACCCGGCCGCCGAGTACGAGGAGATGCTGGTGAAGCTGCGCGCTCCGCTGCGGGGGTGGCCGCCGCCTGCGACGAGGCCCGCCGCTGCCTGGACACCCTGCGGCTGCTGGGCCGCCTCGGCGAGGGCGCGGCGGCCGGGGACCTGGGCTTCCTGGGGCTGCTGCTGGCCGACGGCCGGGACATCGACGGCTTCGTCCGCCGCACCCTCGGCCCGCTCCTGGAGTACGACGAGCGCCGCGGCACGGACCTGGTGGGCACCCTGGAGGCGTACTTCGCCTCCGGCTCCAGCCCGGCCCGCACCAAGGACGTGCTCCACGTCCACGTCAACACCGTGGCCCAGCGGCTGGAGCGGGTCGGGCGGCTGCTGGGGAGCGACTGGCAGTGCCCGGAGAGGGCCCTGGAGGTGCAGCTCGCGCTGCGGCTGCACCGGATGTCCGCCGCCGTCGCCCGCTGACCGCCCGGGGGGAGGGGCGGTCGGCGGGCGGTCGGCGGGTGACGGCGCTCAGCGGCCGTCAGCGGTCGTCAGCGGCCGTCCACGGAGGAGGAGGCGCCGCGCGCAGACGGCACCCTCCCGGAGACCCCGGGTTCCTCCGGCCCGTCGGGCCCGTCGGGCTCCCCGATCCGCTCCAGATCCCGCATCCGGGTCTCCTTGGCCACCCCGACCGCGAGCACTGTGAGCAGCGCGGCGGCGATCACGTACAGCGCCACCGGCGTCGAGCCGCCGAAGTCCGCCAGCAGGGCGGTGGCGATCAGCGGCGCCGGGGCACCGGCGGCCACCGACGAGAACTGCGCGCCGATCGAGGCCCCGGAGTAGCGCACCCGGGTGGCGAACAACTCGGAGAAGAACGCCGCCTGCGGGGCGTACATCGCGCCGTGGAGGACGAGCCCGACCGTCACCGCCAGCAGTACCGCGCCGAAGGACTCGGTGTCGATCAGCCAGAAGAACGGGAACGCCCACAGGCCCACCCCGGCGGCGCCCAGCAGATAGACCGGCTTGCGGCCCCACCGGTCCGACAGCGCGCCCCACACCGGGATGGCCGCGAAGTGGACGGCGGAGGCGATCAGCACCGCGTTGAGCACCGTCTGCTTCTCCAACTCCAGGTGCTTGGTGCCGTAGACCAGGACGAAGGCGGTGATGACGTAGTAGCTGATGTTCTCCGCCATCCGCGCGCCCATCGCGATCAGCACGTCGCGCCAGTGGTGGCGCAGCACGGCCAGCAGCGGCATGGTCTCCGCCTTCGCCGTCGCGGTCCCGGCGTTCTCGGCGGCCCTGCGCGCCTCGGCCTTCGCCAGGGCGGCCTTGAAGACCGGCGACTCGTCGACCGACAGCCGGATCCACAGGCCCACCAGCACCAGCGCCCCCGACAGCAGGAACGGCACGCGCCAGCCCCAGGAGACGAACGCCTCCTCCGACAGCACCGCCGTCAGCACCGCCAGTACGGCGGTGGCCAGCAACTGGCCCGCCGGAGCGCCGGTCTGCGGCCAGGACGCCCAGAAACCGCGCCGGCGCGCGTCACCGTGCTCCGACACCAGCAGCACCGCACCGCCCCACTCGCCGCCGAGCGCGAAGCCCTGCACCAGTCGCAGCACGGTCAGCAGGACGGCCGCCGCGGAGCCGAGCTGGGCGTGGGTGGGCAGCAGCCCGATCGCGAAGGTCGCGCCGCCCATCATCAGCAGGCTGATCACCAGCAGCTTCTTGCGGCCGAGCCGGTCGCCGTAGTGGCCGAAGACCAGCGCGCCGACGGGGCGGGCGACGAAGCCCACCGCGTAGGTCACGAAGGCCAGCAGCGTACCGACCAGCGGGTCGGACTCGGGGAAGAACAGCTTGTCGAAGACGAGCGCGGCGGCGGATCCGTAGAGGAAGAAGTCGTACCACTCGATGGTGGTGCCGATCAGGGACGCTGTGACGACGCGCTTGAGGGAGCCGGGAGTCGCCGGGGTCGGGGGAGGGGAGGCCATGGGCACCACTTCCGGGCAGCTGGATGGGACGGAACGTGCCGCCACACCGTAGGAAAACGCAGGTCGCGGGCGTATGTGGTGGGACACCACAGTTCCGCGCTGCGCAGTGCGCGCGCCCGCCATGCCGCGGGCCGGGGCGCGGCCGGGGCGCTCCTGCGCCGTGTCCCGGCCCGGTCCCTGTCGGTGCTCGGGCTCACGCTCTTCGCCTTCGGGGCACTGGCCCGGATCACCGGCTTCCTCCCGGTGGTGGTGGCCGGCAGCCTGCTCATCGGCCTGGGCCTGCCCTGGCCGCTCATCAGCGCCCTGACCACGGTCCAGAAGGAGACCTCGGGCGAACTGCTCGGCCGGGTGGCCGCCACCGCGAACACCCTGGTCTTCGCACCCACCGCGCTCGCCCTCCTCGCCGGCACAGCCCTGGTGGCCACCCTGGACTACAGGGTTCAGCTCCTCGCGGCCGGTGCGCTCGTCCTGGCGGCGGCCGTGCTGCTCGCGGTCACCGGCCGTCCCCACGCCGTGCCGTCCGCCGGGCCGAACGAGGATCACCTGCCGCGCCAAGCCGACGCCGCGAAGAAGGGATAGACGATGCAGGACGACCCGAGGAACGAGGGGGACCCACACGCTCCTTCCCGCCCCGCAGTCGGCGGCTCGCCGGCAGCCCACGCCCACCGACCCGTGCAACGCAGCCGGGGACGGCCGCGGTCCGTTCGACTTCTCCGCTCCGGGGCCGACCTGGCGCCCCAACAGGTCATCCCGTCCGGCCGGTCGGCAGTGGACCGATGCCGCCGTTTGATCGCGGGCTTCCTTGTCGACAGACTGCCCCTGTGAAACCGTTTGGTGTGGTTGCCGAGGCGCGGATCGGGAAGCGGCGATGAGCGCCGACCTGCCCTTCTTCCGGTATCACCCGGACCCCTTGGCGAGCGGCTCCATCCGCGCGTCCGCCGAGACGTGCGCGTGCTGCGGCCGCGGCACGGGCTGGATCTACACGGCGACCTTCTACACCGCCGATGAGGTCGGCGGACGCTTCTGCCCGTGGTGCATCGCGGACGGGAGTGCGGCCGAACGCTTCGCCGGGGAGTTCACCGACTCCTACGGGCTCGACGGTGTTGGCGAGGACGTCGTCCACGAGGTCACCCGCCGCACTCCCGGGTTCCATGCCTGGCAGGATCCACGCTGGCTCGTCCACTGCCACGACGCGGCCGCCTTCATGGGCGAGGTCGGCTACACCGAGTTGGCGGCACATCCCGATGCCCTCGACCAACTGCGGGCCGACCTGCGCATCGAGGGCCGGTACGACGAGGACAGGCTCGAGCGCTTCCTGACCCACCTGGGGGAAGCGGCGACCGTCATGCTCTTCCGCTGCACCGTCTGCGGCACCCACCTCGCCTACACGGACGCTTCCTGAAAACCGCATGTCTTGGCGGTTTTGCGGTAACGGGCAAGGGCGGTGCGGGCGGCGGCATCCGGCCGCCCTGGAGATGGCCGGCTCGTTCTCCCAGCGGTGCCTGCCCGGCCGGGTGGGGGACCCAACTCCCTTGCGGTGATGCGCTTGACCCCCAAGGAAGGTCTGGTGCTCGCCGCGCGCGTCCGTGTTCGGCCGTCAAGCGCCACTCCAGGCTGATGACACGGGTGCCTTCGGACATGGCCGGCACGATCTCGGACATGGCGGGCACGATCCCGGTCCGGAAGTGTGTGGTTGCCCGCCGCTGTCCTGTGCGGCCGGACCCTGGTCTTCGCGGTCGGTGGTTGGTGGCCGGGAGCTCCACGCCGTCGGGCGTCGAGCGGCGCGGAGGGCCGGGCGTCGCAAACACCGGACCGTGCGACTAGCGTGCCTGTGCGTGACCCATACCGAGACCGAGATCACCGCGGAGCTGGTCCGGGACCTGTTGCGCGACCAGCATCCCGACCTGGCCGACCGCCCGTTGAGGCTCGGCGCGCGTGGTTGGGACAACCAGCTGTGGCGGCTCGGCGACGACCTCGCCGTACGACTGCCCTGGGCGACGCGGTCCGCGGACGAGCTGCTGCGCAAGGAGTACGCGTGGCTGCCCGTGCTCGCCCCGCGCCTGCCGCTGCCGGTTCCCGTACCGCACCGCCAGGGTGAGCCCTCCGAGCGGTTTCCGCGGCCCTGGATCGTCACCACCTGGGTGCCGGGCGAGCCCGCCGACCGGGCGCCCGTCACGCGCGCCGCGGAGGCGGCCGACACCCTGGCCGCCTTCCTCACCGCCCTCCACCGGCCCGCTCCCGCCGGGGCTCCCGCGGGCCGTTACCACGGGGGGCCACTGGCCGACCGTGCCGAGGGATTCGCCGGGCAGCTCGCCGCGGCCACGGAGGCGGGGCTGGTCCCCGACCCGGACGCCGTCCGCGCCGTCTGGGAGGACGCCGCCGCCGCGCCCGGCTGGGCGGGCCCGCCGCTGTGGCTCCACGGCGACCTGCACCCGGCCAACGTCCTCGTCAAGGGCGGCACTTTCTGCGGTGTGATCGACTTCGGCGACCTGTGCGCGGGCGATCCCGCCTGCGACCTCGCCGCCGCGTGGCTGCTGCTGCCGGACGGCGCCGCCGATCGCTTCCACGCCGCGTACCGGCCGGCCCCGGACGCGGCCACCCTGCGCCGTGCCCGGGGCTGGGCGGTGTCGAAGGCCCTCACCTGCATCCTCATCGCAGACGCCGGCGTTCACGGCCGCCCCGGCGGCAAACCCACCTGGGGCCCGCCCGGCCATGCCGCGCTCGGGCGGCTGACCGCAACGGCCCACCGCTGACCGCACCCCCGACTTCCCGGTCCTTCGGCGAAGGGGGGTGCGTTTGCTCACCGGACCGCTTCGGTGCTCGGGCCGGGCGTGGTCGCGGTACGGGAGGGGAGGGCGACGAGCAGTGCGACCGCGACCAGGATCCCGCTCGCCCACAACGGTCCGAGGACCCCGTTGGCGGTGGTGAGGGTGGCCGCGGCGATCAGAGGGCCGACGACGGCGCCGGTGTTGAAGGCGGCGGTGGCGTACGCCCCGGCCAGGGTGGGCGCTGCGGCGGCCTCGTACAGGACCCGGGTGATCAAGGTGGCGCCCAGCGCGAACGACAGCGCGCCCCGCGCGAACACCAGGATGAGCAGGGCGGCCGGCTCCTCGGCCAGCAGCGCCAGGGCCGGCCAGCCGGCCGGCGACGGTGACCCCGGCGAAGGATCCGGCGCCGAAGAGCACCAGGGCGACCGGGACCCACCACGCGCCCAGTCCGGCGGGCCGGTCACCACCGGGGCGAGGAAGGTGAAACCGGCGAACGTGGCGGCGTTGACCAGCGCGCCCAGCAGCATCGCCCGCAGCAGCGGCGCCCTGGTGAGCTGGGCGAACTCCGCCCGCAGGGCCGTTCCGCCGGCCGTCTCCTGCCGCATGCGTCCGGCCGGGACGCCCGTCAGGATGCCGAGGGCCGCGGAACGCGGCGGGACGGCGGGGAGCTGCGGACTCAGTGGTGCAAGGGGCTGACGGCGTGACCGAAAGCCCCCGCCCTGTCCGACTCAGGACTCGACATGGCCCGCACGCTACCCGGCCGGCGCCCGCCGGAGCACCCCGGTTTCACCGGCACCCGCCGCCGGGCGGACGGTGAGTGTTCCGTCACGCCCTGGGTGGTGCGCCGGAGCCCCTGCTGGAGTTGAATGGGGGCGGACCTTTTGAGCGGACGGGGGTGGGCGTGTTGCGCGCTGTGGTGGGCAGGCCGTTGGTGGCGGTGGCCGCGGTGGTTGCCGTGGTGGCCGCCGGTGTGGGGCTGTACTGGTTCCAGCCGTGGAAGCTGTGGCAGGACGAGACCGTGCGGGAGTCCCTGCCCGCGGCATCGGGCGCGCCCTCCCCGTCGGCGGCCGGCCCGGAAACCGCCGCCTCCGAGCCGCCCGCGCAGACCGGGCCGCGAACGCTCGCCGACGGCGACCTGATCTCCCACGAGCACGCGACGTCGGGGAAGGTGCGGCTGGTCCAACTGGCCGACGGCTCCTACGTCGTACGCCTGGAGGACCTCGACACCAGCAACGGCCCCGACCTGCACGTCTGGCTGACCGACGCGCCGGTCAAGGAAGGCCGGGCCGGCTGGGGGGTCTTCGACGACGGGGAGTACGTCAGCCTCGGCAAGCTGAAGGGAAACCGGGGCGACCAGAACTACGCGCTGCCCGCCGGGGTCGATCCGGACGCGTTCACCAGCGTGAGCATCTGGTGCGACCGCTTCGACGTCTCGTTCGGAGCGGCGGAGCTGGAGCGGGTCTGACGGGGGCACCGGCGGCCTGTCCCGGCGTGGTCATCGCCATCGCCGGGGTGCTGTAGCGGCGATGCGCCTGCCGTGGCGGCGGCGCCCCGCCCCGGGCGGCTCCGGCCGTTCCGCGGCGGCTCCCTGCCACGGGCCGGGGCGACGGGGGCGGGCTCGGGAGCGCAGGTCCTCCAACGGTGCGGACTTCCGCGTGCGCGGGCCTGCCGTGCATACGGGCGTACCGGAGCGACACCCCCGTGGACGTCGCCGGCCGCCCGGGCCGGCGCGGGCCCGGACGGCCGGTGGATCTCGCGGCGGAGGACGTGCCCCCGCCGGTCAGTGGCTGTCGACGAGTCGTCCGGCGAGCCTGTCGTGGATGGCGGCGCTGGCCTTGTTCAGGCCGATGATGGTGACCTCCTTGCCGCGGGCGGCGTACTTGGTCTCGATCGCGTCCAGGGCGGCCACCGAGGAGGCGTCCCAGATGTGGGCGTCGGACAGGTCGATGACGACGGTGTCGGGGTCGCCGGCGTAGTCGAACTGGTAGACCAGGTCGTTGGAGGAGGCGAAGAACAGCTCGCCGGTGACCGCGTAGACGACGCCGGTGCCGTCGGGGTCCACGACGCCGGAGACCTCGGCGAGGTGGGCGACGCGGCGGGCGAAGATCACCATGGCGGTGATGACGCCGACGACGACACCGATGGCGAGGTTGTGGGTGGCGACGACCACGGCGACGGTGACGGCCATCACGGCGGTCTCGCCGACGGGCATCCGCTTGAGGGTCTTCGGCTGGACGGAGTGCCAGTCGAAGGTGGCGAAGGAGACCAGGATCATCACCGCGACCAGGGCGGCCATCGGGATGGTGGAGACCACGGGGCCGAGGGTGACCACCAGGATCAGCAGGAAGACGCCGGCGAGGAAGGTCGACAGCCGGGTGCGGGCACCGGAGGCCTTGACGTTGATCATGGTCTGGCCGATCATCGCGCAGCCGCCCATGCCGCCGAAGAGGCCGGTGACGACGTTGGCGACACCCTGGCCGACGGACTCGCGGGTCTTGTTGGAGTGGGTGTCGGTGATGTCGTCGACCAGCTTGGCCGTCATCAGCGACTCCATCAGCCCCACCAGGGCGAGGGCGAATGCGTAGGGGGCGATGGTGACCAGCGTGTCGGCGGTGAGGGGGACGTCGGGCAGGCCGGGTACGGGCAGGGCCGAGGGCAGTTCGCCCTTGTCTCCGACGGTGGGCACCGCGATGCCGGCGGCGATGGTGACGACGGTCAGGATGACGATGGACACCAGCGGGGCGGGCACGGCCCTGGTCACCCGGGGGAAGAGCACCATCAGCGCCAGTCCGCCGGCCACCAGCGGGTAGACCGCCCAGGGCACGTCGGTGATCTCCGGCACCTGGGCCATGAAGATCAGGATGGCCAGCGCGTTGACGAAGCCGACCATCACGCTGCGGGGGACGAAGCGCATCAGCTTGGCCACCCCCAGCGCGCCGAGCGCGATCTGCATCAGACCGCCCAGGATGACGGCGGCGACCAGGTAGCCCAGCCCGTACTCGCGGTTGAGGGGGGCGATGACCAGCGCGATGGCGCCGGTGGCGGCGGAGATCATCGCCTTGCGGCCGCCCACGACGGAGATGACCACGGCCATGGTGAAGGAGGCGAACAGGCCGACGGCCGGGTCCACCCCGGCGATGATGGAGAAGGAGATCGCCTCGGGGATCAGGGCCAGGGCGACGACCAGGCCGGCCAGCACCTCGGTGCGGAAGACCTTGGGAGAGGCGAGCCAGTCGGGGCGGGAGGGGCGCAGCCGCCGGGCTGCGGAGGTGTCAGCGGACATGCATCCGTTTCCGTATCGGGCGCGCAGGCGGGAAGGCGTACGCGCGCAGCGTGCGCGACTCCGGGTGGGAGCGGGAAGGCCGGTCGGCCGCGGCCGTCTTCGGTGACGGGGGCGCAACCGGGGATCGGCGGACGCGGAGGGCCGCCGGTCGGGCATCATTGCCCGGCAGGATCGGGGGCGGACGGTGTCCCGCCCGGAAACAAACTCTACCCTGACGTGAGGGATGACTACGACCGTGGCCCTGTAAATCGCAGGTGAACGCCGTGCGGGATCTTGTGATTCATATCACCCGGTAGGGTTGAGGCTTACAGATCCGAAAAGTGTTCGGGTATCGGAGGGGAATCGGCAGTGGCGGACGAGCAGCGGATGCAGATCGGTGAGGTGGCCGACCGGACGGGCCTGTCGCTGCGCACCATCCGGCACTACGAGGAGGTCGGCCTCGTCGTCCCCTCCGCCCGCACCAAGGGCGGCTTCAGGCTCTACACCGCCGCCGACGTCGACCGCCTGATGGTCATCCGCCGGATGAAGCCGCTGGACTTCTCCCTGGAGGAGATGCGGGACCTGCTGTCGATCACCGACCGGCTCGCCTCCGGCGAACCGCTGCCGGACGCCGAGCGGGAGCGGCTGCGCGAACGGCTGGACGCCTACCGCAAGGTGGCCGACGCCCGCTGCGAGACCCTGCGCGCCCAGCTCATGGCCGCCGAGGACTTCGCCGCCACCCTCCGCCGCAGGCTCGGCCCGCAGGACTGAGCGGCGGGGCGGGACGCCCCGGTTCCGGGCCCGCCGCGCCTTTCGGCCCCTGCCGCGGAGGGCCCTCACGGCCCGCCTGTCGCCCCGTCCGCGGGGCGAACCGGCAGGTGGGAGAGGTGACCTGCGGGGAGGGGCGGTGGAGCGGCTCCGCGACCCTCCGGTAGCGTCAGGGTATGAGCCATCCACACCCTGAGCTGAAGCCCGCCCCCGAACTGCCCGAGGGAGGGCTGAGGGTCGTCGCCCTGGGCGGCCTGGGGGAGATCGGCCGCAACATGACCGTCTTCGAGTACGGCGGCAAGCTGCTGATCGTCGACTGCGGAGTGCTGTTCCCCGAGGAGCACCAGCCCGGCGTGGACGTGATCCTGCCGGACTTCACCTCCATCCGCGACCGCCTGGAGGACGTGGTGGCCGTGGTGCTCACCCACGGCCACGAGGACCACATCGGCGGCGTGCCCTACCTGCTGCGCGAGCGCGCGGACATCCCCGTCGTCGGCTCCAGGCTGACGCTTGCCTTCCTGGAGGCCAAACTCAAGGAGCACGGCATCAGGCCGCGCACGGCGCGGGTGCGCGAGGGCGACCGGCGGGGCTTCGGCCCCTTCGACTGCGAGTTCGTCGCGGTCAACCACTCCATCCCCGACAGCCTGGCAGTCGCCATCCGCACCGGCGCGGGCCTGGTGCTGCACACCGGCGACTTCAAGATGGACCAGTTCCCGCTGGACGGCCGCATCACCGACCTGCGCGCCTTCGCCCGGCTCGGCGAGGAGGGCGTCGACCTCTTCCTCACCGACTCCACCAACGCCGAGGTCCCCGGCTTCACCACAGCCGAGGCCGATCTGAACCCCGCGATCGAGCAGGTGATGCGCACCGCACCCCGGCGGGTCATCGTCTCCAGCTTCGCCAGCCACGTGCACCGCATCCAGCAGGTGCTGGACGCCGCCCACGCCTACGGCCGCAAGGTCGCCTTCGTGGGCCGCTCGATGGTCCGCAACATGGGGATCGCCCGTGAACTGGGCTACCTGAAGGTCCCGGCCGGCCTGGTGGTCGGCATGAAGGAGCTGGAGAAGCTGCCCGACCACAAGGTCACGCTGGTGTGCACCGGGTCGCAGGGCGAGCCGATGGCGGCGCTGTCCCGCATGGCCAACCGCGACCACATGATCCGCATCGGCAAGGGCGACACCGTGCTGATGGCCAGCTCCCTCATCCCCGGCAACGAGAGCGCCATCTACCGGGTGATCAACGGGCTGACCCGGTGGGGCGCCAACGTCGTCCACAAGGGCAACGCCAAGGTCCACGTCTCCGGCCACGCCAGCGCCGGCGAGCTCGTCTACTGCTACAACATCGTCAGGCCCCGCAACGTGATGCCGGTGCACGGCGAGTTCAAGCACCTCAAGGCCAACGCCGACCTGGCCGTGCGCACCGGCGTCGACCCCGACCGGGTCGTCATCGCCGAGGACGGCGTCGTCGTCGACCTCGTCGACGGGCGCGCCTCCATCACCGGCAAGGTGCCCGCGGGCAACGTCTACGTCGACGGCATGGAGGTCGGCGGCGCCACCGAGGCCTCCCTGAAGGACCGGCTCACCCTCGCCGCCGAGGGCGTGGTGACGGTCGTCGCCATCGTCGACGCCGACACCGGGGCGCTGGCCGAGCCCCCGGACTTCCTGGCCCGCGGCTTCGTCCACGACGAGGAGACGTTCGCGTCGGCCATCCCCGTGATCGAGAAGACCCTCGCCTCGGCGGCCGAGGAGGGTGTGGGGGACGCGCAGCAGCTCGAGCAGCTCATCGCCCGCTCCGTGGCCTCCTGGGCCTTCCGCACCTACCGCCGCAAGCCGATGGTCATCCCCGTCGTCATCGACGCCTGACCGGGCCGGTCCGCCCCGCCGCTTTCCACCCCGCCCGTCCAGCCCGTACCGGAAGGCGACCGCATGAGCCCGCGCTTCGAGGAGATCGACTGGCGCCCCACCCCGATGGGCGACATCAGCCTGCGCCGCCGCCGGGATCCGTCGACCGGCCAGGAGGTGTACGAGGTCAAGCTCGGCGACGAGTTCCTCATGTCCAGCCTCTTCACGGCCGGGGAGGTCGGGCTGGCCCGGCTCGGCCTGGCCGCGCTCCCGGACGGGGGAGCCGGCACAGGCGGCGGCGCCGGGCTGGACGTCGCCGTGGGCGGGCTCGGCCTCGGCTACACCGCGCGGGCCGTGCTGGAGGACCCGAGGGTGCGTTCGCTGGTCGTCGTCGACGCCCTCCCCGACGTCATCCGCTGGCACGAGGAGAAGCTGGTGCCGCTGGGCGAGGCACTGGTGTCGGACCGGCGCTGCCGGCTCGTCCAGGGGGACTTCTTCGCGCTTGCCGCGGGAGCCGAAGGACTGGACCCGCAGCGGCCGGGCCGCCGACTCCACGCGATCCTGCTGGACGTCGACCACTCGCCGCGCCATGTGCTGCACCCGAGCCACGCCCCGTTCTACGAGGAGACCGGGCTGCGCGCCCTGTCCGGGCACCTCCACCCCGGCGGCGTCTTCGCCCTGTGGTCCAACGACCCGCCGGACGAGGACTTCACCGCCGTACTGGCGCGGGTCTTCGCCACCGCCGAGGCCCATGTCGTCCGCTTCGACAACCCCTACCAGCCGGGTGCGGCGGCCAACACCGTCTATGTGGCAGGCAAGGCCGCCGGAGCGTGAGGGCGGTGCGGGGCCGCGACCGGTCCCCCGATCCGGTCGCGGCCCCGCTGCTCTGGGGGGTGGTCAGGCGCCGCAGCAGCCGCCCGCCGGGCTCTGCTCGGTCCGGTCGGCCTGCTCGGCCTGCTCGGTCCGGTCGGTCTGCGGGGCCGGAGCCTCGGTGGTTGCGGTGGCGGTGAGCTGGACGAGTTCCGGTGTGGGGGCTGCGCAGCAGCCTCCGCCGCTCTGGTCGCCGCCCTCGGCCGCCTCGGGGGTGTCGAAGAGTCCGGCGCCGCCGCACACTCCGGTCTCCGGCAGGGTCAGCTCCACGCGGTCGGCCGACTCGATGTCGCCGGCGAGGGCGGCGACGACCGAGCGGACCTGCTCGTAGCCGGTCATGGCCAGGAAGGTCGGGGCGCGGCCGTAGGACTTCATGCCCACCAGGTACACGCCCTGTTCGGGGTGGGACAGCTCGCGGTGGCCGTGGGGGTAGACGGTGCCGCAGGAGTGGACGTTGGGGTCGATCAGGGGGGCGAGCGCCACCGGCGCCTGGAGGCGCTCGTCCAGGCCCAGGCGCAGCTCGGACAGGAAGGACAGGTCGGGGCGGAAGCCGGTGAGGACGATGACCTGGTCCACCGGCTCCAGCCGCCGGCCGTCCTCGCCGGCCGGCACCAGCCGTCCGTGGTCGTCGCGTTCGATCGCCCGGGTGCGGAAGCCGGTGACCGCGTCGGCGTGACCGTCGTCGACGGCGGCCTTGGCGGCCAGGCCCAGCGCGCCGCGGGCGGGGAGCTGGTCGGCTTCGCCGCCGCCGAAGGTGGAGCCGGAGATGCCCCGGCGCAGGATCCAGGTGGCGTGGGTGCCCTTGCCGTCCTCGGTGCGGGCGAGGTCGGCCAGGTAGGCGAGCGCGGTGAAGGCGGAGGCGCCCGAGCCGATCACGGCGGTGCGCTTTCCGGCGTAGCGGGCGCGGACGGCCGGGTCGGCGAGGTCGGGGACGCGGTAGGTGATGCGGTCGGCCGCGGCGCGTTCGCCGAGCGCGGGCAGGCCGTCGCCGCCGGCCGGGCTCGGGGTGGTCCAGGTGCCGGAGGCGTCGATGACGGCGCGGGCCAGGAGGCGTTCCTCGCCGCCGTCGGCGTACCGGAGGTGGACGGTGAAGGGCTGGGCGGCGCGGTCGGTGTCCACGACGCGGTCGCGGCCGGCGCGGGAGACGCCGGTGACGGTGGCGTTGCAGCGCACGCGCTCGCCGAGGGCGTCGGCCAGCGGCTTCAGGTAGTGCTCGGCCCAGTCGCCGCCGGTGGGGTAGGTGGCGGGGTCGGGCCGGACCCAGCCGGTGGGGGCCAGCAGCTTCTCGGCGGCCGGGTCGATGACCTCGCCCCAGGTGGAGAACAGCCGCACGTGGGCCCACTGCCGCACCGCGCTGCCCGCCGCCGGTCCGGCCTCCAGGACCAGCGGGTCCAGACCGTGTTCGGTCAGATGGGTGGCGGCGGCCAGGCCGACGGGGCCTGCTCCGATGACGACGACCGGGTACTGCTGGACGCTCATGGCTTTCTCTCCCTGGTGCGGGCGGCCGGAGCCGGAGGTGCGGGGCGGATCGGCGGATGCGGGGCCGCGGTCTCCACGGGGAAGGGCGTTCCGCCCGGACCACCGGCTCGATCGCTGTCGATGTCCTGGAGCTTGCCACGCTGTATCGACAAACGTCAAGATAGACATGCGTCGAAGCAGGGGGCGTGTGGCCATGCCCTCCCGCCGCCCGGTTCTTCGGCGCTCCCCGGAACGGCACAACGACCCGAAGGGCCCGCATCCCGATGGAAGACGCCGACCTGATCGTCATCGGCGCCGGGCAGTCCGGCCTGGCCACCGCCGCCCTCGCCCCGCGCCGCGGCTTCGCCCGCACCCTGGTCCTGGAGGCCGCGGAGCAGGCGGGCGGGGCCTGGCCGCACTACTACGACAGCCTCACCCTCTTCTCCCCGGCCCGCTACAGCGCGCTCCCCGGCGCGGACTTCCCCGGCGATCCGGACCGGTACCCGAGCCGGGACGAGGTGGTGGCCTATCTGCGTGCCTACGCCCGACGCCTGCCCGCCCGGATCAGCACCTCCACCACCGTCGTCTCCGCCGCCCGCGAGCAGGGCGCCTGGGTGGTGCGGGCCGGGGACGGCCGCCGCTT
This sequence comes from Streptomyces nanhaiensis, assembly GCF_046614825.1. Lineage (NCBI taxonomy): Bacteria > Bacillati > Actinomycetota > Actinomycetes > Kitasatosporales > Streptomycetaceae > Streptomyces > Streptomyces nanhaiensis. Next base: position 42,127 of record NZ_JBKJFM010000018.1, on the reverse strand, counting down.
CACCGCGCGGGCGGTCGTCGCCGCGACCGGCGACTACGGCAACCCCCGTATGCCGGACCTGCCCGGGCGGGCGGAGTACGGCGGCCGCGTGCTGCACGCCGCCGACTACCGCGACCCCGGCGGTTTCGCCGGCCGGCGGATCGTGGTGGTCGGCGGCGGCAACTCCGCCGTCCAGATCGCCGCCGAACTCGGCGCCGTCGCCGACGTCACCGTGGCCACCCGCCGCCCGATCGGCTGGACGCCGCAGCGCCCGCTCGGCAGGGACCTGCACTGGTGGCTGAGGTACACGGGGCTGGACGCCGTCCCCGTGGGCCGGCTGCTGCACAGGGTCCCGGTCTCGGTGCTCGACGACGGCCGCCACCGTGCCCTGCTGCGGGAGCGGGGTGTGGACCGGCGGGAGATGTTCACCCGCCTCACACCCGAGGGCGTGCTGTGGGCCGACGGCACCGAGGAGGCGGTCGACACCGTCCTGGCGGCCACCGGCTACCGGCCCGCCTTCCCCTATCTGGCGGGCACCGGCGTCCTGGACACCGGCGGCCGCCCCCTCCACCGCGGCGGCGTGGCGGCCACCGTGCCCGGACTGGGCTTCGTCGGCCTGGAGTTCCAGCGCTGCTTCTCCTCCAAGACGCTGCGCGGGGCCGGCCGCGACGCCGCCCGCGTCCTGTCCCGCCTCGCCGCCCGCACCCGTCCGTGGCCCGGTTCGGCTGCGGAGCCGGAACGGGTCTGACCGGGAGTGCGAGCGGGGCCGGAGGGCGGCGCGGGGGCGGGGCCGGGGCGCTCACAGCCCGGTGGGGTACGTCTCCTCCTCGCCCGTGCCGTGTTCGTAGCGGTGGAGGGGGTCCAGCGCCCGGGTGCGGTCCAGGTAGAGGAAGGCGTCGTAGCGGTCGGTGAGCACGGTGGGGACGTAGTTGCCCCAGCGTTCGGCCTGCGGCCGGTAGACGACCCCGATGGCGCGGTGGTCGCTCTCCTCGCGGCGCCAGGCCGGCGCGGGGACGCCGGCGCCCCAGACGAACAGCGCCGAGCCGCCGGGCAGTGCCCGGTGCAGCAGGTCCTCCACGCTGCCGTCCCGGGCGGGCGGCACCCGCATCGTCTCCGGTGGCATGCCCCACTGCTGTGCGGCGACCACCGTTCCCCCGTAGGAGCCGAAGCCGACCAGCACCACACCCTCGGCCGCGTGCCGTTCGCGCAGCAACTGCCCGACGTTGACCATGCCCGCGTCGGCCATGTCGGTGGCCCGGGCGTCCCCGACGTGGGTGTTGTGCTCCCAGACCACCGCCTTGGTCCCCGGGCCGTGGTGGGCCGCGAGCCGGTCGAGGGTGTCGGCCATGTGGTGGTCGCGGATGTTCCACGACTCCGGGCCGCCGCGCACCATCGCCCGGTAGTAGCGCTCCGCGCCCGCCAGGATCTCGGCGTTCTGCCGGACGGTGAACTCCGCCGTCCGGCCGCCGTCGGCGCCGGACGCCTGCCTCCGGCCGGCCCGCTCCCGCAGTCCGGTCAGCAGGGAGACCACCTCCGCCCGGCACCCGGCGGGCACCACCTGGGTGGCCAGCGCGTACGACTGCGGATCCCGGGCGTACGGCTCGAAGCAGCGGCAGGCGGCGAGGGCCTGCTCCACCTGGTCGGGGTCGTGTTCGCGCACGTGGTCCAGCACGGCGTGCAGCGACTCCCACAGGCTGTAGACGTCGAGTCCGAAGAAGCCGACGCGCTCCCCGGCGGGCAGGGCGAGGTTGTACCCGCGCAGCCACCGGGCGAACTCCAGCACCTCGGTGTTGGCCCACATCCACCGCGGCCAGCGCCCGAAGCCGTCCAGCACCTCCCCGGGGTCCTCCGGGGTGCCGGGGGCGCCGGTGACGCAGTGGTGCAGGGACTGGCAGTCGGGCCAGTCGCCCTCCACGGCCACCAGCGAGAAGCCCTTCTCCGCGATCAGCCGGCGGGTCAGCTCCGCCCGCCACCGGTAGAACTCCGCGGTGCCGTGGGATGCCTCGCCGACGGCCACGTAGCGGGCGTCGCCGATCCGCTCCAGCAGGGGATCGAGGGAGTGCGGGCCGGTCAGCGGCAGGGCTTCGCCGCGTATCTCCCGCACCTTCCGCATCTCCTGTGCCTCCCGGCCCTCTCGCGCCGCCGTGCCGTCGGCCGAACCCCCGGTGACTGCCATCGCCGTGCTCTCCCTGGTCGCGCGGGTGCCTGCGGGCGGGCCCCGGCCCGCCCGGCTGCCGGTGCCCGGTCCGCGGTACCCCGGGGCGGGCGGCGTAACACCCCTCCCGGGCCGGGGGCCCGGGGCCCGGGGCCCGCGGTTTCCGGCGGCGGGCCCCGGGCACCCGCGACCCGTTCGGATGAACGCGACCGGCCCGTGAAGGGAAGGGTGAGTGCTGATGAAGGCCGTCGTATGGCACGGCGTGGGTGACATCCGGGTGGAGGACGTACCGGAACCGAAGATCCACGAACCGTACGACGCGATCGTGCGGATCACCTCGTCGGCGATCTGCGGGACCGACCTGCACTTCGTGCGCGGCACGATGCCGGGCATGAAGGAGGGGCGGATCCTGGGCCACGAGGCCGTCGGAATCGTGGAGGAGGTCGGAGCGGGCGTGCGGAACTTCCGCCCGGGCGACCGGGTGGTGGTGCCCTCCACGGTCGCCTGCGGGACGTGCAGCTACTGCCGGGTCGGCTACTACGCCCAGTGCGACAACGCCAACCCCGGCGGGCGCCGGGCGGGCACGGTGTTCTTCGGCGGTCCCGAGGCCGCCGGCGGCCTGGACGGGCTGCAGGCGGAGTACGCCCGGATCCCGTACGCCCACGTCGGGCTGGTGCCGCTGCCGGACACCGTCGACGACGCCCAGGCGATCCTGCTGTCCGACATCTACCCCACGGCGTGGTTCGGCGCGCGGCTGGCCGAGATCGGCTCCGGCGACACGGTCGCGATCCTCGGCGCCGGCCCCGTGGGCCAGTCCGCGATCGCCTGCGCCCGGCTGCAGGGCGCCGGGCGGATCATCGTGGTGGACGGCGTTGCCGACCGCCTGGACCTGGCCCGCGACCAGCACGCCGAGACGGTCGACTTCAACGCCGAGGAACCCGTCGAGGCGGTCCTGGACCTGACCGGCGGCATCGGTGTGGACCGGGTGGTCGACGCGGTCGGCGTCGACGCCGAGCGTCCCGCCCGCGGCCCGGCCGCCGAGGCCCTGGCCGGGCAGGCGCAGGATTTCGACCGCGAGCGCGACGAGGTCGCCCCCGAGCAGCGGCCCGACGGCGACACCTGGGTCCCCGGCGACGCGCCGTCGCTGGCGGCCCGCTGGGCGGTGCGGATGGCGGCCAAGGCCGGCACCGTCGGAACCATCGGGGTCTATCCGCCGCAGGTGGAGCACTATCCGTTCGGCGAGGCGTTCATGAAGAACCTCACCCTGCGGATGGGCAACTGCAACCACCGCCGCTACCTGCCCCGCCTGGTGTCCATGGTCGCCTCCGGCGAACTGGACCCCACCCCGCTGCTGACCCGCTGGGCCGAGGTCCCCGACGCCGTCGAGGCGTACCGGACGTTCGACCGCCGGGAGTCGGGCTGGACGAAGGTGGCCCTCGGCGTGGACGGCCACGGCTCGGTCGCCCCCGGCCTCGGTGAGGCGGCCGGTACCGGAGCGGCCACCACCGCGGGGACCGGGCGGACGGGGGGAAGGTGAGCGCCGCGGCAGCGTACGCGGGGAAGCGGGTCCGCGAGACCGGCGGCCCCCACCGCGCCGGGCGCCCGCGGACGGCCCGCGCCGAGCGAGGGGGAACGCCTCCGGCCGCTCCGGCGGGCCCGCCGAGTCCGGGACCGGGCGCCACCGACCGGGCGCCGAGCCCCCGGACGGCGGCCTGAACCGGGCCGCCGTCGGGCCGCAGCCGGACCGCGCAGCGGAAGCGGCCCCTCGCGTGAAGGCGTGCGAGGGGCCGCTTCCGCTGTCCGCCCCGTCTCGCGGGCACACCGGAAAACCGGCAAAACGCCTATGAGATGTCCAATTGGCCATTGAGGCGAAAAACCCCGGTGGGGAACTTATGGCAGCCATGTTCGCCAATGGCTCCTGTCGTGAACAACGCCCCATAAAGGACTGGTCGTTCGGGAGGTGTGCCGGGAATCACACCTTCGTGCTCCTCGTGTGCCCGCCGCTGAGATCCTTAATTGCCGGCGGCCGAAATTCCTGGCCGGAAAGCGTTTTGACGGGTGTGCCGCCCTCCGCGCCCCGGTTTCCGGCCGGTTGCCGGACACGCACGGCGGCCATGTTTGTCGGATCGGTGACAAAGTGAGGGGCCGTCGGATTTCCGGCGCCTTGTCTTCCGTGAATTCCCTGTGTTTATGTGGCCTGGCCTTCGCCGCCCATGGTGGGGGCTCCACCGCCGGGACGCCGAGTCCTGCCGCCCGGCCGGGGAGAGGCAGCAGCCGACCACGGCAGGAGCGGGGAAACCACATACGCGCCGTGCCGCGCCTTCGGCGGCCCGGCTTGGGGTGAAGCCGATTCCCGAAGCCCCTGACGCGAAGGGAACGGCCGGGCAACTCCAGCCCGAATCCGACAGCTAACCCCGCAGGCGTGGGAGAGGAAGCACACCCATGTCCCGTGGTCGTCACCGCCGCCCCCGCACACCCCTGATATCCCGTCAGTTCTCGCGCGTCTCCCTCGCGCTCACCGCCGGCGGCGCGGGCATCGCCGCGCCGCTGGTCGCCGCCGGCAGCGCGAACGCTGCCTCCACCGAGGTGTGGGAGAAGGTCGCCGAGTGCGAGGCCGGCGGCAACTGGTCCATCAACACCGGCAACGGCTACTTCGGCGGACTGCAGTTCTCCCAGTCCAGCTGGGAGGCCGCCGGCGGCACCGAGTACGCGCCGCGCGCCGACCTGGCCACCAAGGAGGAGCAGATCGCCGCCGGCGAGAAGCTGCTCGCCCTCCAGGGGCCGGGAGCCTGGCCCACCTGCGGACCCGCGGCCGGGCTCGGCCGGGACTCCGGCGCCCCGGCCGGCGGCACCGCCACCCAGACGCGCGGTGAGTCCAAGGTGAGAGCCGGGACGGAGACCGGGGCGAAGTCCGCGGCGAAGCCCCGGGGAGAGCGCGGGTCCACCGCCGGCTCCCACACCGTCGCCTCCGGCGACACCCTCCACTCGATCGCCACCAGCCACGGTGTCGAGGGCGGCTGGCAGGCCGTCTACGACGCCAACCGCGAGATCGTCGGCGGCAACCCGCACCTGATCTTCCCCGGCCAGGAACTGGCCCTGTCCGCCCGTTCCTCCGCTGGCGGACAGGAGCGCGCCCCGGAGCGCGCGGACCGGACACAGACCCGCCCGGCCGCCAAGAAGACCGTGCCCCAGGCCTCGCCGAAGGCCTACGCGAACAACCTCGACGGCTGGATCCGCGAGGCCCTGGACATCATGCGTGCCAACGGCATCCCCGGCACCTACGAGGGCATCCACCGCAACATCATCCGCGAGTCCGGCGGCAACCCGAACGCGATCAACAACTGGGACATCAACGCCCAGCGCGGCACCCCCTCGATCGGCCTGCTCCAGGTCATCAAGCCGACCTTCGACGCCTACCACGTCCCGGGCACGGCCAACAGCCAGTACGACCCGGTCGCCAACATCGTCGCGGCCTGCAACTACGCGGCCGACCGCTACGGCTCGATCGACAACGTCAACGGGCCCTACTGAGACGGCCGGGCCCGCGGGCCCGGCGGCCCCGCCCCCGCATCCCCGCCCCTTGTGGCGGCGCGAACGCGCCGCCACAAGGGGCGGGGCCCTTTCGGGGGGAGGCCCTCCACGGGATATCTTGATGTCGAGCAATGTTGCAGACGTGGAGCGGAGCACCCGGTGACTGACTCGACCATCATCTACACACAGACCGACGAGGCCCCGGCCCTGGCGACGTACTCGTTCCTGCCGGTGGTCAGGGCCTACGCCGCCAAGGCGGGTGTCGCCGTGGAGAGCCGCGACATCTCCCTGGCGGGGCGGATCATCGCGGTCTTCCCCGAGTACCTCAAGGAGGAGCAGCGCATCGGTGACGCGCTCACCGAGCTCGGCGAGCTGGCCAAGACCCCCCAGGCCAACATCATCAAGCTGCCGAACATCTCGGCCTCCATCCCGCAGCTCAAGGCCGCCGTCGCCGAGCTCCAGGAGAAGGGCTACGCGCTGCCGGACTACCCCGACGACCCCAAGACCGACGAGGAGCGGGAGATCCGCGCCCGCTACGACAAGGTCAAGGGAAGCGCCGTCAACCCGGTGCTGCGCGAGGGCAACTCCGACCGCCGCGCCCCCGCCTCGGTGAAGAACTACGCCAAGACCCACCCGCACCGCATGGGCGCCTGGACCCCCGAGTCCAGGACGAACGTCGCGACCATGGGCGTGGACGACTTCCGCTCCACCGAGAAGTCCGCGGTCCTCGCCGAGGACGGCGCCCTCCGCATCGAGCTGGTGGGCGACGACGGCTCCACCACCGTGCTGCGCGAGTCCGTACCCGTGCTCGCCGGCGAGGTCGTGGACGCGGCCGTCATGCGGGTGGCCGCGCTGCGCGAGTTCCTCAAGGAGCAGGTAGCCCGCGCCAAGGCCGAGGGCGTGCTGTTCTCGGTCCACCTGAAGGCCACCATGATGAAGGTCTCCGACCCGATCGTCTTCGGTCACGTGGTGCGCGCCTTCTTCCCGAAGACCTTCGCCGAGTACGGCCAGACCCTCGCCGCCGCCGGCCTCACTCCGAACGACGGCCTCGGCGGCATCCTCAAGGGCCTGGAGTCGCTGCCCGAGGGCGCGAAGATCAAGGAGTCCTTCGAGGCCGAGCTGGCCGAGGGCCCCGAGCTGGCCATGGTCGACTCCGACCGCGGCATCACCAACCTGCACGTCCCCAGCGACGTCATCGTCGACGCCTCCATGCCGGCCATGATCCGCACCTCCGGCCACATGTGGGGCCCCGACGGCCGGGAGCACGACACCCTCGCGGTCCTGCCCGACAGCTCCTACTCCGGCGTCTACCAGGCCGTCATCGACGACTGCCGCGCCAACGGCGCCTTCGACCCGGCCACCATGGGCTCGGTGCCCAACGTCGGCCTGATGGCGCAGAAGGCCGAGGAGTACGGCAGCCACGACAAGACCTTCGAGATCCCCGCCACCGGCACCGTCCGGGTGACCGACGGCGACGGCAACGTCGTGCTGGAGCAGACGGTCGGCGCCGGCGACATCTTCCGCATGTGCCAGACCAAGGACGCCCCGATCAGGGACTGGGTCAAGCTGGCCGTCACCCGCGCCCGCGCCACCGGCGCCCCGGCGGTGTTCTGGCTGGACGAGACCCGCGCCCACGACGCCATGCTGATCGAGAAGGTCCGCACCTACCTGGCCGAGCACGACACCGAGGGTCTGCGGATCGAGATCATGGCGCCGGTGGAGGCCACGAAGTTCTCCCTGGAGCGCATCCGCCGCGGCGAGGACACCATCTCGGTCACCGGCAACGTGCTGCGCGACTACCTCACCGACCTGTTCCCGATCCTCGAGCTGGGCACGAGCGCCAAGATGCTCTCCGTCGTCCCGCTGATGAACGGCGGCGGCCTGTTCGAGACCGGCGCCGGCGGCTCCGCGCCCAAGCACGTCCAGCAGCTGGTCAAGGAGAACTACCTGCGCTGGGACAGCCTGGGCGAGTTCCTGGCCCTGGCGGTCAGCTTCGAGCACCTCGCGCAGACCACGGGCAACGCCAAGGCCCAGGTGCTGGCCGACACCCTCGACCGGGCCACGGCCACCTTCCTCAACGAGGACAAGTCTCCCACCCGCCGCATCGGCGGCATCGACAACCGCGGCAGCCACTTCTACCTGGCGCTGTACTGGGCGCAGGAGCTGGCGAGGCAGACCGACGACGCCGAGCTCGCGCAGGCCTTCGGCCCGCTGGCGCAGGAGCTGACCGAGCAGGAGCAGACGATCGTCGGCGAGCTGGTCGCCGTCCAGGGCTCCCCGGCCGACATCGGCGGCTACTACCGGCCCGACGACGACAAGGCCTCGGCCGTGATGCGCCCGTCGGAGACCTTCAACCGGGCCCTGGCGAGCCTGGCCTGACGCGGCGGGCGCGGGGGCCGTCCCTCCGCACCCGCGCCCTTCCCGTGACGCCGCCGCCCCGGCCGGACCCCTCGTCCGGCCGGGGCGGCCTTCCCTGTCTCCCGGGGGCGTGAGCCCGGCGGGCGCCGCCGGTACGCCCGGCCCGCCCGTGCGCTCACTCCGCCCGTGCGCTCACTCCGCCCGTGCGCTCACTCCGCCCGTGCGCTCAGTCCTCCCGTACCCGCAGGACGACCTTGCCCGCCGCGCCGCGCCCGTCGAGCTCGCGCAGCGCGTCCGCGGCCCTCTCAAGGGGGTGGACGGAGCCGACCAGCGGGTCGAGCGCACCGCTCTCCAGATGGGGCAGGATCTCCTCCCACTGCTCGCGCAGGTACTCCGGCCGGGGCAGCCAGAAGGCGCCCCAGCCCACCCCGACGACCTCGATGTTGTTCAGCAGCAGCCGGTTGACCTTCACGGTGGGGATCTCGCCGCCCGTGAAGCCGACCACCAGCAGGCGCCCCTCCGGGGCGAGGCTGCGCAGCGAGTCGGTGAAGCGGTCCCCGCCGACCGGGTCGAGGACGACGTCGACGCCCCGCCCCCCGGTCAGCTCCGCCACCGGCTGCCGGAACCCCTCGGCGAGCACCGTCTCGTGGGCCCCGGCCCGGCGGGCGACCTCCGCCTTGGCCTCGGTGGAGACCACCGCGATCACCCGTGCCCCCAGGGCGCGCGCCATCTGCACCGCCGCCGTGCCCACGCCGCCCGCGGCCCCGTGCACCAGCACCGTCTCGCCCGCGCGCAGCCGCCCCCGGCGGGCCAGCGCGAAGTGGACCGTCAGGTAGTTCATCGGCACCCCGGCGCCGGCCGTGAACGACAGCCGCTCCGGCAGCGGGAAGACGACCGACGGGTCGGCCGCCACCCGTTCCGCGAAACCGCCGAAACCGGGGAAGGCGGCCACCCGGTCGCCCGGCGCCAGGCCGCTGCCCCCGGGGGCGCTGCGGACGGTGCCGGCCACCTCCGAGCCGGGTACGAACGGCGGCTCGGGCCTGAGCTGGTACCGCCCGCGGGTCAGCAGGACGTCCGGGTAGGTCACGCCCGCGGCGTGGACGTCGACGAGCACCTGGCCCGGGGCCGGCCGCGGGTCGCCGGTGTCGGCGACCCGTACGGCGCCGGGGCCGTCCAGGGACACCACCTGTACTGCGCGCATGGGGACGGGGATTCCTTCCGGGAGAGCGGACGGTGGGGGAGCGGCGGGGTCAGCGGTAGGTGAGCAGTGCGCGCCGCTCCCCGGTGAAGTGCGCATGGTCGTTGAAGGCCAGCAGGCTGATGCCGGAGGAGCCCGCGGCGAGGGTGGTGATCGCCGCGTTGACGGCGACCCGGTTCAGTGCCACGACCCCGGCGGGCGGCGCGGACAGCAGCCCTCCGCACAGGGCCGCCAGCACCCCGCCGGAGGTGACCACCACCGCGTCGCGCCCGGGCCCGAGTCCGGCGGCCAGCTCCCGCAGCGCGCCGGCGGCACCGGAGGCGAACCGCTGCCAGCCGCCCTCGCCCGTGTCCGCCATCCACGCCTCCAGGGCCCGGTCGAGGAGTGCCTGTACGCCGCGCGAATCACCGCGCGAGCCGGCGGGGGCGGGGGCGGGGGCGTCGGTGGAGGCGTCGGTGCGGGCGTCCGCGGGCGGGCTCTGCGGGGCGGTGCCGCCGTAGCGTCCGACGAGGCCGATGTGGTCGTACTCGTTCCACCGCGGGTCGGTGCGCGGCGCCCCGGGCAGCCCGGCGGTCCTCACGATGATCTCCGCCGTGTCGCGCTGCCGGGCCAGGGTGCCGCAGACCACGACCGGATCGCGCGGCGCGCGCCGGGCCAGCTCGGCCCCGGCGACCTCCGCCTGTCTGCGCCCGAGGTCCGACAGCACGTCGTACCCCTCGGCCGTGTCGGCGCCGAACGTGGCCTGGCCGTGGCGGACCAGGTGGATGACCGGCATCGCTGCCCTCCTGCCGTCGAAGTGCCGTCGAAGTGCTGTCGAATTGCTCGCCGGTGCCGCCGGTGCCGCCGGTGCCACCGGGACCCGCGGCGCCGCTCAGCGGCCCGCCCGGGCGATGGCGCGGCGGCAGCGCCGGTCGAGGTAGTGCACCGCCAGCCACAGGTTCCGGAACGCCGGGTTGCGGGTCTGCCCGTGGTGGTAGCGGTAGTAGATCTGCTGGGCGATCGCGGCCAGCCGGAACAGGCCGAAGACCTCGTAGAAGGTCCAGTCGCCTGCCGGCAGCCCGGTGCGCTCGCGGTAGCGCTGGACGATCTCGGCGCGGGTGAGCATGCCGGGCAGATGGCTGGGCTGGCGCCGGGTGGCCCGCGCCATCCGGTCGTCGTCGGCCTGGACCCAGTAGGCGAGCGCGCTGCCCAGGTCCATCAGCGGGTCGCCGAGTGTGGCCATCTCCCAGTCCAGGACACCGGTCACACGCAGGTCCCCGGGGTTCAGGACGATGTTGTCCAGCCGCCAGTCGTTGTGGACCACACAGGTGGCCACGTCGTCGGGCCGGTTGTCGGCGAGCCAGGACGTCACCCTGCCGAAGCGCGGGGTGTTCCAGGTGCGGGCCTGGGCGTAGCGGCTGGTCCAGCCCTCCACCTGGCGCCGGACGTACCCCGTCCCCCGGCCCAGGTCGCCCAGGCCGGCGGCCCGGGCGTCCACGCGGTGCAGGTCGGCGAGGGTGTCGACGAAGGTCTCCGAGAGCCGGCGTGCCCGCGCTCGGTCCAGCCTCAGGCCCTCGGGGAGGCGGCCGCGCAGGATCAGGCCGGGCACGCGGTCCATGACGTAGAAGTCGCCGCCGATGACCTCCGGATCCCGGCACAGGGCGCGCACGGCCGGCACGTACGGGAAGACCGGCCGCAGCCGCTCCTGCACGTGGTACTCGCGGGCCATGTCGTGGGCCGAGGACGCCTTGCGCCCGGCCGGCGGGCGGCGCAGCACCAGCTCGGCGCCCGGATAGCGCAGCAGATAGGTGAGGTTGGAGGCGCCGCCGGAGAACTGGGTGACCTCCGGGGTGCCGGCGAGGCCGTCCAGCCGCTCCTTGAGCCAGGCGTCCACCCGGGCGACGTCGAAGGCGTCCTCGGCGCGTACGGCACGCAGGCCGGACCGGGAGGCGGGCGGGCCGGGGGGTTCGGGGGAGGCGGGGGAGCGGCTCATCTCAGCTCATCCTCGCCACGACGCCCAGGGGCAGCCGGCGCATGGCGAAGCCCATGGGCGCCCAGGGCCAGGCGGGCACCTTCGCCTGGGCGCGTTCGGCCTCGATGGCCTTCACCATGGCGCGCACCCCCTTCTCGGTGGAGACCATCAGCGGCGTCCGGCCCGCCGACCCGCTCATCTCGGAGGCGATGTAGCCGGGGAAGAGGGTGGTGACCTTGATGGGGGTGCGCAGCAGCTCGGCGCGGATGCCCTCGGCGAGGGCCGCGACGCCGGCCTTGCTGGCCGCGTACGCGGTGAGGTTGCGGGGCAGGCCGCGCATGGCGCTCATCGAGGAGACGACGACCAGGTGGCCGGCCCTCTGGTCGCGGAAGACCTCCACGGCGGCCTCGCACTGGGCCAGCGCGGCGGTGAAGTTGGTCCGCACGGTCTGGAGGTTGGCGTCGAAGCGCCCGGTGCCGATCGGCTGGCCCTTGCCCAGCCCGGCGTTGACCACGACCCGGTCCAGGGAGCCCAGGTCGGCGCGGAAGGCGCGGAAGACCTCGAAGACGGCGCCGTGGTCGTTGACGTCCAGCGCGCGTACCGAGACGGTGATGCCGGGGTGGGCGGCCAGCAGCTCCTCGCGCAGCCGCTCCAGGCGGTCGGTGCGGCGGGCGCACAGGGCGAGGTCGCGCCCCCTGGCGGCGAACTCGCGGGCCATCTGCTCGCCCAGCCCGGCGCTGGCCCCGGTGATGAGGATGTTCTTGCGGGTGCTCATGCCGTGTGCTCCTGTGTGTCTTCCGTCGTGTTCCCGGCCCTGTTCCCGGCACCCTTCGCGGCGGCCGCCGGCCGGGCCGGTGCCGCCTCCCCGCTCACGGCCGCTCCCGGTGGCCGGAGAGCTCCAGCTTCGCGACGACGCCCAGGTGCACCTCGTCGGGTCCGTCGGCCAGGCGCAGCGCGCGGGCGGCGGCCAGGAAGCCGGCCAGCGGGGTGTCGTCGGACAGCCCCGCCCCGCCGTGCAGCTGGACGGCCATGTCGACGACCTCCTGCGCCATGGCGGGTACGGCCGCCTTGACCTGGGAGAGCTGCCCGAGGGCCCCGAGCGGCCCGGCGGTGTCCAGCAGCCACGCGGCGTGGAGCACCTGCAGGCGTGCCCGGTCGATCGCGATGCGGGCCCGTGCGATGCGCTCCCGGTTGCCGCCGAGGTTGGCCAGCGGCCTGCCGAAGGCGGTGCGGGAGACGGCACGGCGGCAGGCCAGCTCCAGGGCGCGCTCGGCCATCCCGATCAGACGCATGCAGTGGTGGATGCGTCCGGGGCCCAGCCTGCCCTGGGCGATCTCGAAGCCGCGGCCCGGTCCGCCGATGATCGCGCTGCTCGGCAGGCGCACGCCGGTGAAGGACACCTCGCCGTGGCCGTAGGGCTCGTCCAGATAGCCGAGCACCGGCAGCATCCGCTCGATCCGCACCCCCGGGGTGTCCAGGGGCACCAGCACCATCGAGTGCCGCCGGTGGCGGTGGGCGCCGGGGTCCGTCAGTCCCATGAAGACCGCGAAGCGGCAGTCGGGGTGCCCGATGCCGGTGCTCCACCACTTGCGCCCGTCGAGCACCACCTCGTCCCCGTCCAGGACGGCGGTCGCCGCCATGTTGGAGGCGTCCGAGGAGGCGACCTCCGGCTCGGTCATGCAGAACGCCGAGCGGATGCGCCCGTCCAGCAGGGGCTCCAGCCACCGCTCGCGCTGCTCGTCGCTGCCGTGGTGCAGCAGGACCTCGGCGTTGCCGGTGTCGGGGGCGTTGCAGTTGAACACCTCGGGCGCGATGAGGGAGCGGCCCATCACCTCGGCCACCGGCGCGTACTCCACCACGCCCAGCCCGGCGCCGTGGCGCGTGTCGGGCAGGAAGAGGTTCCACAGGCCCTGCTCGCGGGCCCTGGCCTTGAGCTCCCCGACCAGCGGCGGGACCACCCACCGGTCGGCCCGGCCGCGCAGGGCGTCGAGGTACTCGCGTTCGCGGGGGACGATCTCGGTGTCGACGAATCCGGCGACGCGCTCGACGTACTCCCGAGCCCGCGGCGAGTGGGCGAAGTCCACGGCCGGCTCCTTGCTGAAGGGCGCCCGGGGCGCCCGGGGCGGTGTCGTTGCGACGGCGAGCGTAGCCAACATACTGAGCAGTACTCAATAGTGGTGGCGCGGGGTGGCCCGGATCACCTTCCGTCCCGCGCCCGGCGGACGGGACGGTCAGCGGGGCTGGACGAGCGGCGCACCCAAGGGTGCGAGCAGCCGGCCGAGGCCGTCCACGAGGAAGCCCACCAGTTCCTCGGCCGCCACCTCCTCACCGGCCCCGATCGCCATCTCCTCCGCCATCGCCAGCCAGCCGCGCACCGCGAGCCGCACCAGCGGATCGGGGGAGGGATCGCCCAGCGCCGTCAGGATCCGCCCGGCCAGCGCGGCGCGGATGTCCTCGAACACCTCCACCACCAGATCGTCCCCGCCGGCTCCGGCACGCACCAGGGCCACGTAGTTGGCGCGGCGGCGCCGCACGAAGCCGGTGAAACCCTCCACCACGGCGCGCACCCGCTCCTCGGGCCCGCCCTCCTCCGGCAGGCGTGTGTGCCGCAGCAGCCGCTGCCCGGCGGCCCGGACCACCGCGGCGTAGTAGTCGCGCTTGGTCGGGAAGTAGTGGAACAGCAGGCCGCGCGAGATGCCCGCCTCGGCGGCCACCTCGTGGATGGACAGCTCGTGGACGGGGCGGTCGGCCAGCAGCCTCAGTCCGATGCCGATCAGCTGCCCGCGCCGGTCCTCGGCGCTCAGGCGCACCCGGGCGCGGACGGGATCGGCGGTCATGGGGGTGACGGTAACCCGCCGTCGCGCACCCGGTAAACCTCCGCCCGGCGGCGCCGCCCGCCCGTGCCGGGGCGGAGGTGGGCGGGCATGGGAAGGCGCCGGCCAGGACGGGGGGGAACCTGGCCGGCGCCGGTACGGGGCGCGGGTGCCGGGGCGGCGGTCGCCTTCGCGGCGTATGGCACTGCGAGGCTTCAGCCGGACGATCGTCCTCGCAGGCGGTGGGTGAGGCCCGGGGACACTGTCCCGCCCTCCGGCACCCGCGACGAGTACAACCGGCCTGCCGCCGCGGACATTCCTCACCGGGGTGGGTGAATCAGGGAGAAAAACCGATGAGGCGCGTCACATCGGCCGCCCGTGGAATGAGCGGACCGGTGCGGGTACTCGCGGATCATGGACACAACCGCCGAGGTGCTGCCCGAGTCCGCGCTGAGAGAAGCGGTCGACCTCCTGGTGAGGCTGGTGGAGGCGGCGGGCGCCCTGATCATCTTCGTGGGCGCCGTCTGGGCGTTCGGACGCTTCCTGCTCACCATGGTGCGCGGAGCCGGCCCGGACCGCAGGTTCAACAGGATCCGGCTCACCCTGGGGCGTTTCCTGGCGCTCGGCCTGGAGTTCCAGCTCGCCGGGGACGTCCTGCGCACGGCCGTCGCCCCGAGCTTCACCGAGATCGGGCAGCTCGCCGCGATCGCGGCGATCCGCACCGCCCTCAACTTCTTCCTCAGCCGGGAGATCGCGGCCGAGCGCGCCGAGATCGAACGCGAGCGCCGCAAGGAGGCGGACGGCTCCCGCGCCCCCGCGGAACCGGTATGACCACCGTCCTGGACCTGGCGGCGCTGGCCACCACCGCCTTCGGGCTGATGGCCGCCGCGGTGGTGCTCGCGTCCGGGAGGCGGCTCGTGCCGGCGCTGGCCGTCCTCCTGGACTTCCTGACCGCGGCGGGACTGCTGCGGCTGGCCGGCGACCCGGACTGGAGCACCATCGCGGCGGCCGCCGCCGTGATCGCCCTCCGCAGGCTGGTCACCGCCGGTCTGCGCGCCTCGCAGCCAGGCTGACCGTGCGGATACCGGCTCGGTCACAGGGCGGCGCAGGCGCGTTGCGGAAAGCAACCGCGGGGTAGTCGTGCCCGATGTTCTTCGACACCGGATACGACCTGTTGCGTGTGGCCGTCATGGCCGCGTGCTCCTACGCGGCCCTGATCGCGGCGGTGCGGCTCTCGGGCAAGCGCACGCTGGCGAAGATGAACGCGTTCGACCTGGTGGTCACCGTGGCCCTGGGCTCGACGCTGGCCACCATCCTGCTCAACGCGACCGTCTCCCTCGCCGAGGGCGCGCTCGCCCTGGCCCTGCTGGTGGCCCTCCAGTTCGTCAGCGCCTGGACGGCGGTGCGCTCCCGCCGCTTCCGGAGGCTGGTCAAGGCCGAACCGACCCTGCTGCTGAGCGACGGACGCATGCTCGGCGAGGCGATGGCGCGGCAGCGCGTCACCGGGAGCGAGGTGCTCCAGGCGATCCGCTCCCAGGGGGTCGGCTCGGTGGAGGAGGTCGCCGCGGTGGTGCTGGAGACCGACGGCAAGTTCAGCGTGATCACCCGCTCCCGGGCCGGCTCGGGCAGCTCCCTGTCGGACGTCGGGGGAGCGGCCGGGACGCGGACGGCAGGGTGATCCCGGAGAGGAAACCGCCGAACGGAGCCGGGGCGGGGCACGCACCGGGCGAATCGCCGCGAACGGCACCAAGATGGTCTGGGAGATCACGTAAGGAGTTCCCATGGCTCGTCATTCCTCCCCGCGCGGACCGGCAGCCGCCCGGGGCGCCGCGTCCACGCCCGGCCCCACCGGCATGCGGGACCAACTCGTGACCGGTCTGATGATGCTGGCCGGCGTCTGGCTGGTCCTGGCCTCGTGGTTCCTCAGGTACCCCTTCAGCGACGCCGCCGTCGACGCCCAGCGCAACGAGACCGGTGTCGGCATCGTGCTGCTGCTCACCGCCTTCGCCCGGATCGTACGCCCGCGCGGGTGGCTGTCGGATCTGATCGTCCTGCTCCTGGGCCTGTGGCTGCTGGTCGCACCCGTCCTGGTCGACTACGGCGGCCCGGAGAACACCCCCCGGGCGGCCCAGGCCAACGAGGTCGTCATGGGCATCGTGCTCGTGGCGCTGGCCCTGGTGAGCATGCTGCTGCTGTTCCGGGCACGCCGCATGAGCCCGGAGGAGGCCAGGTGAACCGAACGCCGTCCCGGACCCCGCGCGCACCGCGCCGCCCGCTCGTCCCGCTCCTGGCGGCCCTCCTCGCCCTCCCGGCCGCGGGATGCGGCACCGGCGGGGGAGAGGTCGACTCGCCGGGGGCCAACGCACGGATCGGCTCGGTCCTGGTGCGCTACGCCCATCTCGCCGAACCGGCGGACGGCCCCTGGGAGACCGGCGGCGACGTCCCCCTGTACGCGCAGCTGTACGACCAGGAACCGCCCGCCGACCGGCTGGTCTCGGCCGAGTCGCCGGCGGCGCGGTCCGTCGAGATCGTCGGCCGGGGCGGTGAGGTGGTCGAGGACGGGGTGGAGCTGACCCCGGACAGGTCGGTCGGCCTGGAGGAAGGGGGGACCTACCTGGCGCTGCGCGACGTGCGTCAGGAGATCCGGGGCGGCGACTTCGTGTGGGTGACCTTCCACTTCGAGGACGCCGGTTCGCTGTCCATGCAGGTCCCCGCGCAGACGCCCACCTACGATCAGGAGTCCTCACCCCCTGCGCTGCCCACCCTCACCGGGTGATCGCCGGTGGTGCGCGACTCCAGGAAGTAGGCCCCCAGGCTGCCCGCGAGGGTGGCGAAGACGGCGACGGAGTAGACCGCCAGCACGATCTCCAGAACCTTGGGGAAGGCGCCGGGCCGGCCCAGCGGCTCTCCGGTGACGGTGGCCAGCGCGGTGGCGTGCAGCGCCTCGCCCAGGGAACCGTAGGAGCCGAACTCGTACAGCAACTCGCCGCTGCCCAGGACGGTGATCGCCGAGACGGCCGCCAGCCAGCCGATCCGGTCGCCGAGCACCCGGCGCGCCGAGCGGGAGGAGCGCACCACCGAGGAGAGCACCCGGCCGGTGCGCAGCATCCGCACCGAGTGCGCCAGCCGCAGCACCCTCAGGAAGGGCAGCACCAGGAAGAGCAGCTGCCACCAGTTGCGGCGCCAGAAGGCCCCGGTGTCGGGAGCGATGAGCAGCCGGGCGAGGAACTCCGCGGCGAACACCGCCCACAGCAGCCATCCGGCCACGGCCATGGCCGTGCTCAGCGCACTTCCGGGCCGGGCCAGCCGCTCGCCCAGCACGAGCAGCAGGAACAGCACGCCCAGCGCGCTCATCACCGGAGTCGCGCGGTCCAGCAGCTCCTGGGCGAGCCGCTCGCGTTCGGAACGGGTACGGGAGGACGGACGGGAAGGCAGAGCAGGCACACCGCAGCCCTTCCCCCTGCGAGGCCGCGCACTCGCGCCGCCTTCACCGGCCGAGCGCCCCGCCGTCCGGCACACCGTCCGTGCACCGCCCCGCGCACCGCCCCGCACACCGCCTCGTCCCCCGGCCCCGGGGCCGGCCCGACTGGGGAACCGGCCGGACCGCTTGCGGCAAAGCGCTTGTGACGGGCGGAGCACAGTCGGTAACTTCTCACACCCCGGACCGGGGGGAGACACACGAAAACCGGGGGCCCTTGATGGCGACGCCTGCACCCAACCGCTTTCCGGACGACACCGGCGCGGACATATTCGTCCGCGAGTACCCCACCGCCGTGGTGCCCGACGCGCCGGGCTACCTGACCACCAGGCCGCCGCTGCTCGTCCTCTCCGTGCCGGGGCACGGAGAGGAGTACGAGGCCCGCGTCCGCAGGGTCGTCAACGCACTGGTGGACCCGCTGAGCGACGGCGGCAAACTGGTTCCCTACGCCATCCTGCAGGCGGGTTCCGACGGCGACCTGCTGGCCGGGGAGGCGGGCAGGCAGCTCGCGTTCGGTATCCCCGGGAACATGACCCCCGACCGCTTCCCCGACTTCGAGCTGCTGCGGGACACCGTCGCCCACGTCCGCGAGCACCCCGGGGACTGGACGGCCCCCGCCGCGAAGGAGCTCCGGGACCACGCGTACCGCAGGCGGGCCGAACGCGGCGGGCTGCCCGGCCTGCTGTGGTCGCTCGGCGGGAAGGAGGCCCCGCCGGCCACGGGCCTGCGGGGCTGGCTGCTGAGGACGTGGTGGCTGAGCCTGACCAGGACGCTGCCCCGGTGGCTGTGGGCCCGGCGCAAGACGGCACGGCTGGTCAGACCCGGGCGCCTCTCCCTCAACCGCCGCTCCCGCTGGCTCGGCGCGGAGCTGAACGTCCGCCGCAGCGGCGAGGACCTCTTCGAGGTGATGGACGCGGTGGCGGCCCGCCAGGCGCCGCGGCTGGCGCTCCCCGCGGACCACCCGCGCCACGCGGAGGCGCTCCAGGCCGTCGACCGGCTCCTGCTGCGCGCCCTCCTGGAGGACCTGGGCAGGCCCCCGGTCGGCCGCTTCCTGCCCAAGCGCCGACGGCGCAGGGCGCGCCCGGTGATCCTGCTGGAGATGCCCAGGGACGCGACTGACGGGGCCCAGGCGGCCGAGCGCTTCCTGCGCTCCTTCCGGCAGGCGGGCGCCACGGTCGGCGGCCCCGGACCGCTGGTCGTCGCGGTCGGCCGGGTCTCCGGGACGCTCCGGGCGGAGCTGGACCCGGAGGAGTGCAACCTCTCCCAGGCCGGTCTGCTGCTGCACGAGGACGCCCACCGCCCGGTGTGGGTCGGCCTGCGGGAGGAGCCCTTCTCCCGCGCCGGGCTGCCCGTGCGCAGGGTCTCCCCGAGGCGTTTCCGGCTCAGCTGGCGCACCCAGACGTCGGTGGTGGCCGGCGGCACCGCGCTGGCCGTCTCCCTGCTGGGCATCGGCGGCGCCGAACTGCTCTCCGGTCCGAAGCGGGACACCGGGTGCGCCGGCGGGGGCGACACCGCCGTGGCCGAACTGACCGAACCTGTCCCCGTCGAGCCCAAGAAGTGGTACGACGAGACGCGGGCGGTGATCGACCGGCAGAACGCCAGGGCCGTGCGGTTCGCCGAGGAGGAGGACCGGCCGGTCCGCACGGTGGTCCACTTCGGGTCGGACAGGCCCACGGACCGCACCGACACCCTGTTCGACGGGACCATCCCCGAACTGCGCGGCATCGCCATGTGGCAGGGCCGGATACTGGGCGAGGCGCGCGCCGACGAGTCGCTCGTGCCCCTGATCGTGGACGTCCGCACCACGGGCGGGGGCTTCGAGGACGCGGCCGACGAGGCACGGGAGCTGGTCAGGGAGGTCAGGGAGGCCGACCGGCGGGGCGCACAGGACCACCGGACGGTCGTCGGGGTCCTGGGCTTCGCGCAGAGCAAGAAAGCGACCCAGGACGCGCTGGACATCCTGGAGTCGGCGGACATCCCCGTGGTGGGCACCACCGCCACCGCGGACGAGATGCTGGTCAGCCAGACCTACTGGCCCTTCACCCCGCTCAACAGCGACGAGGCGCGGATGGCGGCGGCCTTCGCCAGGACGTCGAACATCGTGGCGAGACCGGGTGGGAAGGACGGCTGCGTCCCGGCCAGGCACGCCGTCGTGGTCCAGAACTCCGACGATCTGTACAGCGCCAGTCTGGCGGCCAAGTTCATGAAGCGGTTCCCGGGCGAGGAGCAGCTCGTCAACTTCTCCCAGGAGGGCGGGTTCCAGGCCGCGCCGCCCGGCAGCCCCAATGTGACGACCGCGGCGCAACTGGCCGACACCGCCTGCAGGATGCTCGGCTCGGCGGGCGGGGAAACGATCGTCTACTGGTCTGCGCGGGCCAGGGACTTCACCGCCTTCGTCAACGCCTTCGACAAGCAGGGCACCTGTGTGAAGGACGGCCTGACGGTGCTGGGCGGCAACGAGCTGACGAACGTCGCGCTGACCGGCGAGTACGCCGACAAGACGTGGCTGCGCCTGTACCACTCCGCCCACCGCCTGCCCGCGACGGACCAGCGGGCGAGCGAGAGGACGCAGCGGTTCGCCCAGGACTACGACGCCTTCGTCGACGGTCCGCCGGAGGCGGACCCCTGGCGCCACGACGGGCACTCCGCGGTGTCCTACGACGCCTTCCACGTGCTCTCCCAGGCGGTGGACGGCGCCCGTTCGGGCCAGGAGATCCACCGCAGCGCCGTCCTCACCGCGCTGCGCGCCGGCGTCTCCTTCGAGGGCGCCACCGGCGCCGTCCACCGGCCCCTCTCCCACAACAGGCCGCCGGCGGACAAGGCGCTGGTGCTCCTGAGGCAGACGGACGGCGGGCCGGTGGTCGTGGGAGTGTGCGGAGCCTACGAGGGGGGCGTGAAGAGCCAGGACCAGGGACCGCTGTGCGCGGTGGACTAGGCGTACCGCCCAGGGCGGCGCGGCCGGCCGCGCCGCCCTGTACCGGAAGGTAACCGGATCACTCTGTAGAGTGATTCCGCGATGGACACGTGGAGCGGAACGGCCGCCGGGAAGACGGCGGCGGGGGAGATACGGGGCGGACCGGCGCACATACCGTGGCAGCCGCCCACCGACGTCGAACAGCGGCTGTACGAGGCGAGGACGCGCGGCGACTGGAGCGCCTACCTCGAAGTCCTGGCCGGGGCCAGGCTCTTCCACGCCGTACCCCGGTCGTGGGCGGACGCCAATCCGGGGTTCTTCACCTTCTTCCCCTACTGGGACCCCAGGGCGCGCAGGCACTGCGTGGCGGTCCTGACGGAGGGGATGCTGCCCTGCCCGGCGCCGGACCCGGTGTTCCTGGAGCGGCCGCTGAAGGGGTACGCCGAGTGGTGGCCGGACTCCGGCCGGTGGCTGGCGGTCAACCCGGGAAGCCCCTGCGAGGCGTACTTCGCCGCCACCCCCGAGCACCGGCGGACATGGGCGGAGCACGCGGCGAGGGTCCCCCGGAACGCGGGCAGGGGCACGCTGCGCACCCTGCGGGTCGGCGGGGTGCAACAGGGGCCCGTGGCGCGCGGCCTGGCCTGCGGTGCCCTGCTGTGCGTGTCCAACGGCTCCCTGTGGAACGCGATGGGGTGGCACGGCACCGGCTACGGCGGCGAACGGGAGCGGCTGGCCGACTGGTGGGGCATCACCACGCGCGAGGAGTGGGCGTCGGCCCAGCAGCGGCTTCTGCGGGGCGAGGCGAGCGACTCGGCCTGGGAGTTCGTGCTGGAGGTCCGCCGGGCGATCGCCCGCGAGTACGGCGGACCGGTCGGGATCGACCACTGGCGCCGGATCGTCGACCGCTTCGTGCGCGCACGCGCCGGACAGGCTGCGGCCGCGCCCGGAGCCGACCACCCCGACCCGGAGGCGGAGACCCGCCGGCTCCAGCGGCTCATCGGCCGCATCGTGCGCTACGAGGCCCGCTTCCGCGCGGACGGACTGCTGGCCGGGAACGGGTACGTCACATCCGTCCTCGCCTGGGACTACGGCCGGGCCTCGAAGATGGCCCGCTGGGGCCTGGGCGCCCGCTTCTGCGACGTGGCCGAGGCCGAGCGGGCCGTGGTGCGGGCGGGCCGGGTCAGCCAGGTCGCCTACGACTCCTGGGAGTCCTTCTCGGCCGGCTACGTCCTCGGCCGCTGCCTGCACTTCGACGAGGAGGAGTTCGGCGACTGGTACCAGGAGATGCTGGCCGCCCACCGGGTCCTGACCACCGACCCGGCCGGCCCCTGGCGCACCATCCCCTGGAAGTGACGGCCCGCCGGGTGCGTGGGCGGGCGGGCGCGGGCGCACGTGCGGGCGGGGCCCGGTCACCGGGCCCCGCCCGCGTCCTCGGGGGGAGGCGTGTCGCTCGCAGTGGTGTTCTGGTGTGCCGGGCACCTCCTACATCTCGGCCCGCCGGGGCAGGAGCCGGCCCTCCCGGTGGCGTGCCCGCTCCCGCCGGAGCGGGCAGACGGCCGTGCGGGGCCCGCCGGGACCCCGCCGCTGCCGTGGGATGCGGCGGCCCCGGTGAGCGGCGCGATCACTCGAGTCGGCTGCCCTCAAGGGTTTCTCCTCTCCTCAGTGCGACCCGCCGTCGCGGCTTCCTGACGGACCGGGTTTCCGCTGACGGACCGTCAGAACGCCGCACTCCGGCGGAGAGCGCCCGACACCACCCCTTCGGGTGAGACGGCGCTGCTCCTCCGTACCGGAGTCGAACACCTGTAGGACTCCTGCGGGGCGCCGCTGGGACGGCGATGCGACCGCTTCCGCCCCTGACATCCGGCCCGGTGCCCCCTGCGGTGCTTCCGCGGCCCGCCGGCCGCTCCGGCCGCCCGCTCACCCGGACGCCCTCGCCCACCGGAGGGCCGCGGGGCGGCTGCCGGTGCATGACAAGAACGGATCAGGGCAGCCGCACGGGCATGCTGGACAGAATCCTGACCGTCACCGCCGCTCTCGCCCTGGTGTTCGCGGTCTTCTCCGTGCGCATCCAGCGTGCCCCGCTGAGCGGGCCGATGCTGGCGCTGCTGGCCGGGATCGCCTTCGGCCCCGAGGCGCTGGGCGTCCTCGACCTGCCCACCGTGGTGGAGGGGCACAGGGAACTGCACGAGTTCTCCCGGCTCCTCCTGGCGGTGTCGGTGATGGCGATCGCCCTGCGCTATCCGTTCCGCGACGTGCGCTCCAGGGTGAAACCGGTGACCGTGCTGCTGGTGGCCGCCATGCTGGGGATGGCGCTGATCACCACGGCGCTGTCGGCCGCCGTCCTCGGAGTCGGCCTCGGCGCGGCGGCGCTGCTGGGCGCTGCCCTGTGCCCCACCGACCCGGTGCTCGCCTCCAGCGTGGTCACCGGTGAGCCGGCCGAGAAGACGATCACTGCCCGCACCCGGCAGGTGCTCTCCCTGGAATCGGGCGCCAACGACGGTCTCGCCCTGCCCCTGGTGCTGGCCGCGGTGGCGATCGCCGGAACCCTGAGCGGCACCGACGCGCTGCTGGAGTCCCTGTGGCAGGTGCTGGGCGCGGTCGTCTTCGGAGCGGTGGCGGGCGTGCTGGGAGGCAGGGCGCTGCGCAGCGCGGAGGAGCACCGGACCGTCCAGTCCGGCCCCCTGCTCGTCTACACCCTGCTGCTGGCCCTGCTCGTCCTCGGCGCGGCCGGGCTGATGCGCCTGGACGGCGTCCTCGCCGTCTTCGTCAGCGGACTGGCCTTCAACGCGACGAGCTCGGTCAGCGAGCGCGCGGACGAGGACAAGAACGACGAGGCGGTCAACCGCTTCCTCGTCCTGCCGCTGTTCGTCGTGCTCGGTGCCATGATCCCGTGGCGCGAGTGGGGTGAACTGGGCTGGTGGCGCTGCGTCCTGCTGGTCCTGGGCGTCCTGCTGCTGCGCCGCCTGCCGGTCCTGCTGGCGCTGAAGCGGCCGCTCTCACTGACCTGGCGCGACACCCTCTTCATGGGCTGGTTCGGCCCCATCGGCGTCTCGGCCCTGTTCTACCTGACCATGGAGGCCCACCGGCTCGGCGCCGACCCGGTGGTACTGGCCGCCGGAACCCTGGTCATCGCCGCCAGCACCGTCGCGCACGGCGTCACCACCGCTCCCGGCCTGTCCCTCTACGCCAGGGCGGGGGAGAGGAGCGGTGAGGCGGCGCGATGAACGTGCTGACGACGGTGGCCGGCTGCGCCCTGGTCGCCCTGGCGCTGGCCGACGCCGTGATCACCTCGCTGTCGATGGTCACGGGCACCGGCCCGACCCGGCGGCCACCGGCCCGCTGCTGTCCGCCATGGACCAGGGTGCTGGACACCCTGCAGGGGCAGTTCTTCAGCCGGGCCGAACAGGAGTTGCCCGCGCCCCCGCTGTCGGTGCTGCGGCGGGCGGGCGTCCCCGCGGTCGGCGAGGAGCGGTACACCGCCGGTGCGCGGGAGCACGCCCGGCGGCGGCGCAGCGTGCGGGGGTTCCTCCACAGCGACGGGTGGTGGGACGACCGCGACGGCCGCGGCCACCGCGACGGCCGGGTGTGAGGCCCCTCCACCGCCCTCCGGGCCGGGAAGCCCCGGTCAGTGGGCGTCCTCGGACAGGGCCAGGCGCTCGGTGAAGGTCTTCCCGCCGTCGCGGGACTCGTAGACGCCGCCGGCGGTGGCGGCCAGGACGCGCTCGGGGGTGACCGCGGTCAGCGCCTGCGCCTGCCCGCCGGGCACCGTGCCGGTCTCCGTCCAGTTCTCGCCGCCGTCGGTGCTGCGGTGCACCGTGCCCTGGGGGTCGATCCCGTACAGCCCGCCCTTCCCGGCCCAGGACAGGTACGCCAGCACCGGTTCGGCGCCGCCTGCGAAGGTCTCGCCGCCGTCGGTGCTGCGGGCCACGCCGTCGGCGGTGGTGGCCAGCACGGTGCCGGGGTCCTCGGGGCTGACGGCGATGTCCAGGGCGGACAGTTCGGCCCGCTCGTCCCAGTCCTCGCCGTCCTCGCTGACGCGCAGCATCCCGTTCGTGCTGTCGTAGCCGTAGACGGTGCCGCCGACCTGCTCCAGGGCGTGGAAGTCGACCTCGCCGGCCAGGGAGAGGGCCTTCCAGGTCTTCCCCGCGTCGGTGCTCCTGATCAGGCCCCGGTTGGCGGGCTCGTCGCTGCCCTCGGCCGGGTGGCCGCTGCCGAGGAAGGTGTCCGGTCCGGCGACGGCGAAGCCCATGTAGTCGGCGGTGTCGCCCATGCGCTCGGTGGAGCCGTCGCCGTCGACGGCGAGGACGCCGCGGTGGGTGGCGACGTAGAGCTTTCCGTCCCCGGGGTTGATGCCCAGGCCGTGGATGTGGCCGACGCCTGCTCCACCGTCGTGGGAGTGCGCGGCGGAGGAGTCCTGGTGGTCGTCCGTGCCGCCTGCGCAGCCGGCCAGGACGGCCGCCAGCAGGGCCGTCGCGGCGGCCAGGGAGCGGGGACGGGGACGGGAGCGGAAGCGGACGGGCATCGGGGGATCCTGTGGTCGGTGGGTGCGGTGCCACCCGCCAATCTACGCCGACTGCCGCGGGGTCCGGCGGGGAGGGCGCCGGTCCGCCCGTACGCGGGGCCGCCCCGGCCGCGGGGGCCGGGGCGGCGAGGGCGGCGCTCCTCGGTCTCAGAGGGTCGCCAGCAGTTCGTTGCAGGCCTGCTCGCAGCGGCGGCAGGCCTCGGCGCAGATACGGCAGTGCTCGTGCATGTCGGCGTGGCGCTCGCACTCGTCCGCGCAGGACTTGCACACCATGGCGCAGGCCTGGAGCTGGGTCCGGGTGATGTTGGCGTCGTAGCCGGTGTGCCGGGACAGGATCTTGCCGGTGGCCTCGCAGATGTCCGCGCAGTCCAGGTTGGTGCGGATGCACTTGCGCAGCTCGGCGACCATGTCCTCGGACAGGCAGGCGTCCGCGCACGCCGTACAGGCCTGCGAGCAGTCGAAGCACTCGGCGATGCAGCGTTCCATGGCCTCGCGGTTCACACCGCCGAGGTCGGCCGGATAGGTGCGCAGCATCTCGCTGACCATCGTCGTCATGGTTGTTCCCTTTCGCGCGGTTCCGTTTCATGCCTGCGGGCCCTCCGGCGCGGAGCGGCCGGAGGGCCCGCGGTGCCGTGCGGACGGGTAACACCCCGAAGCGGTTCGTAAACCGGGGACCGGTATCCGTGTCGTGCGGATCCCGGTCCCCGGAGCCGGCCCTACTTCCGGCCGAGCAGCTTCTCCATCGTGTCGATCTCCGCGTTCTGGGCGGTGATGATGTCGTCGGCCATGGCCTTCGCCGGGCCGTAGGAGCCGTTCTCCTTCTGGTCCTCGGCCATGGTCACCGCACCCTTGTGGTGCTCGATCATCATCTCCAGGAAGGCGGTGTCGAAGGCCTTGCCGGAGGACTTCTCCAGCTCCGACATCTCCTCGGGGGTCATCATTCCGCTCATCCCGTGGGAGCCGTGGCCGGAGTGGTCCGTCCCGTCCATGCCCTCCGTCTCCGGGGGCACCTGCTCGCCCCAGGACTCCAGCCATCCGGACATGGTCTCGATCTCCGGGTCCTGGGCCTTCCTGATCTCCGCCGCCAGGTCCTTGACCTCCTGCGAGGCGGCCCGGGTCCCGGCCATGTCGGCCATCACCACCGCCTGCCGGTGGTGGGGGATCATCCCCTGGGCGAAGGAGACGTCGGCGGCGTTGTGGGAGCCGGCCGAGGCCGGGGCGGAGGCGTCCGCGGTGGGCTTGCCGCCGTGGCCGCCGTGGCCCGCGGGAGAGGATTCCTGGGAACCGCAGGCGGTCAGGACGGCTGCGGCGGCCGCGGCGGTCACCGCGAGGGCGGCGCGGCGCAGGACGAAGCGGTGTGCGGTCATGGTGATACGAACTCCTGCTGTGGAAGGGAAACCCCGCAGACGGGGGTGAAGGGCGCGTGGCGCGCGGTACCGCACCCGGGGCGGGGCGGGGCCGCGCGGAGGCGCGCCTATATGCGCAGGAGTTGCAGTTCGCTCAGTGACGGAGGAGCGCGGTCGGCCGGGGCCGCCGAGGGCGCCGGCCCCGCTGCGGCCGCATCCGCGGCCGGGGCGGCGGATGCGAGGAGCGTGGGCAGGACGGGCGGGCCGGAGGTGCCCACGGCCGCGCAGGTGGCGTCGGCGTGGTTCGGGTGCCCGTTCGTCCCGTGGTCCGGGTGCGCGCAGGCATCGGCCGCGGCGCCGCCGGGGGAGCCGTGCGCGGTGGTGTCCGCGTCCGCGGGCATCGCGTGACCGGCCGCGAGGGCGGCGCGGGGAGCGTCCGGCGGGGCGGCCGCACCGACCGGGCCAAGGCCGTGCATGGCGACCACTCCGGTCAGCACCGCCAGAACCAGCAGCACCATGCGGATCCGGGCCCGGTGGGGGCGGATCGGTGGGTGCGGTCGCCGGTTCACACGGGCATTCTACGGCCGCGCCGCGAGGGGAGCCGTGAGCGGGGTGTACGCGGACGGTGACCGGGGTGGTTTCGCGAACGTACGACCTGGTACGACTGATTCGACATGTGTCAACATAAGGGCATGCCGAACACGAAGGCGTCGCCGGTTCCGAAGGTGGAGCCGTGCTGCCCGCCGCTGACCGAGCGCCCGCTGACGGCCGAGGAGGCCGAGCGGACCGCCGCGATGTTCAAGGCGCTGGGCGATCCGGTGCGGCTGCGGCTGTTCTCCCTGGTGGCCTCGCACGACGGCGGCGAGGCCTGCGTGTGCGACATCTCCGACGTCGGCGTCTCCCAGCCCACCGTCTCCCACCACCTGAAGAAGCTCCGTGAGGCCGGACTGCTCACCTCCGAACGCCGCGGCACCTGGGTGTACTACCGCGTCGATCCGTCGGTGCTCGCCGCCTTGGGACGGTCCCTCGTCTCCGCGGGGATCTGATCTCCGCCCGCCCGGGGCGGCCGGGCGTCACAGGGCGAGGTCGCGGTCGGCGGGGACCTCTTCGACCGTGCGTCGGCCGACGCACGGCGAGCACGGGGCCGGTGGCACGGTAGTAGTGCGGGGCGGTGATGCCGAAGCACAGTGCCCAGCCGCGCCAGTGCGCCCGGGTCGCGTCGTCCACCCCGGCCGCCTCGCGGAGCAGGTCGTGCGCACCGGCGGTCAGCAGTGCCCGGGCGGGCATGGTGCCGCACGCCGGATCGCCGACGCCCACCCCGCCGAAGTCGATGACGGCGCTGGGCCGGTCCCGCCGGGCCGGCAGGTTCCCCGGCAGGAGATCGCCGTGTACCCGGACAGGACCGCCCTCCCACCGCGGAAGACGCAAGGCCGCCTCCCACGCGGCGGTCGCGAGCTCCCCGTCCACCGTGCCGTCCGCCCCAGGCCGCGGACGCCCGCGCGTACGCCGCCGTCGCGGACGGCCACCGGACCGCCGCGCAAGGACGGCGGGCCGCCGCCGGCGCCGACCGAGCGCAGGGCCGCGGTGAAGCGGACCGGCTCCACAGCCGCCTCGCGCGGATCGGCCACGGGTGCGTCGAAGACGTTCTCGCCGTCGAGCCGGCGGA
Organism: Streptomyces nanhaiensis; assembly: GCF_046614825.1. Taxonomy (NCBI): domain Bacteria; kingdom Bacillati; phylum Actinomycetota; class Actinomycetes; order Kitasatosporales; family Streptomycetaceae; genus Streptomyces; species Streptomyces nanhaiensis. The sequence continues at coordinate 14,216 of NZ_JBKJFM010000018.1, read as the reverse complement.
ACACCGGCCACGGCAGGGGGTAGTCCTCGCCGGGGATCCCCCTGGCCGGCGGCACCGGTACGGCGAGCGGGAGTCCGGGAGCCGGCAGCGGCAGCCACCGCTGCTCCCTGTCGGCCTGGCGGGCGCCCCGGGCGAGGCGCGGCGGGCGTACGGCCATGCCGTCGCCCAGCCGGTACATCGCGTTGTCGGTGCCGGTGGAGCGGACCTCGGTGGCGGGCGGGTCCGGCGCGTCCGGCCGGCGTGGCACGGTGTCAGCGGGGCCTGATGTTGTGGTTGAGCCGGAAGACGTTGTCCGGGTCGTACTCGGCCTTGACCGCGGCCAGCCGCCGGTGGTTGTCCGGCCCGAACCCGGCGACGACGCGGTCCTCGCCCTCGTGCCCGATGAAGTTGAGGTAGACCGTGCCGGCCGACCAGGGCCTGACGTCGGCACGCACGTCGTGGGCCCACCGCCTGACGCGGTCGTCGTCGGCCGGGTCCTCCCACAGCCCGAAGGGGTGGACCACCCACGGCGCCCGCCGCCAGGGGATCGGGTGGTCCCCGGGGCCCCGAGCGACCGCGCCGCCCTGGGGGAAGAGCACGTGCTGGGAGGGGGAGGGCACGAGCAGGTCGTCGGCGCGGGCGCAGAAGGCGTCCACCGCCGGGTCCGGGAAGGAGGCCAGGTACTCGGCCGACCAGTAGTTCCGGTAACCGGGCGGGTCGTCGAGCATGCACTGCAGGTCGGCGTAGGACAGCTCGGTGATCATCTCGGCGTCGTGGTCCATGTCGAGCACGGGCTCGGCGACGTCGCGCATCTCCTGCATCCCGCCCGCGTAGGTGACCAGCACCGCGCAGGCGAGCTTCCCGGCCATGTCCGCGGGAACGAACTCCTCGGGCGGCGCGGTCAGGTAGATGAGCCCCCCGCCGACCTCGTCCGGGGCGGACTCCAAGAAGCCGCGGTAGGTCCGCGCCACCTCCGGGCCGGCCTCGGGCCGCCACATCAGCAGGGCCGCGGTCACCGCCGGGAGCGGGTGCAGCCGCAGGGTGAAGGAGGTGGCCACGCCGAAGTTGCCGCCACCGCCGTGCAGCGCCCAGAACAGCTCCGGATTCTCCTCGCCGCTCGCGCGCACGGTGCGGCCGTCCGCGGTGACCAGCTCGACGGACAGCAGGTTGTCGCTGGCCAGCCCGAACCTGCGGTCCAGCCAGCCCGTCCCGCCGCCCAGCACGAACCCGCCCACCCCGGTGGTGGAGACCCGGCCACCGGTCGTCGCCAGACCGTACGGCTCGGTGGCCCGGTCCAGATGGCTCATGACGGCGCCGCCGCCGACCCGCGCGGTGCGCCTGCCGGGGTCGACCACGACCGTGTGCATGCGCCGCAGGTCGACGACGACGCCGCCCTCGGTCAGGGCCATGCCCGCGACGCTGTGACCGCCGCCGCGTACCGCGATCTCCAGACCGTTCTCCCGCCCGAAACGGATCGCCTCGGCCACGTCGCGCTCGGTCTCGCACTGGGCGATGACGGCGGGACGCCGGTCGATCATCGAGTTGAAGACCTTGCGGGCCTCGTCGTAGGGCGCGTCGCCGGGAGTGAGGACGCCGCCGGCGAAGCCGGCGCGGAGGTCGGTGAGAGCCGTGTCGCGCATGTCGTGGGTCACCGTGCAGCTCCCTTCCCGGGGCACTGGCAGGCCTCATCCCCACCGTAGCTCCGCGCCGGTCCCTCCGGCGTCCGATCGGCCTCCGGCCACCGGAGGGAGATCGCGTACAAAATCGATCATGGAACGTTCATAAATAAACAACAAGGGAGCGGGAAGTGCACGGGGTGCAAACGCGGACACACTCGCCGGTTCACCGGAGAACCCGAGGTCGGCGCGTGTATCCGGGGTGCGCCGATGACGCCATGTTGACGCTGTGTCGAATTATTAACAACGTGAGAAAAGATGTGTTCTTTTGATGCGTGGATCGTGTGTTCCCTGCTAAGGTCATGCCCGTTCCAGGACGCAGCGGGGGCCTGGAGCGGTGTTTCATCTCTGAAAATGCGGAGGTGGAGGTCGGTGGCCGTCGAGGCGCTCACAGCAGCTCCTGGCATATTCGGTCCGAGCGGTTCGTCGGGGGGCGGTCCGAGGCCCTTTCCTCGCGGCGCCGCGGAGGCCGGCGGGTCCGGTCGGACGCCGGAGGCCGGGGGGCGTCACGAGGCGGCGGGCGGCGGGTCGCGCCGGCGGCCCGCGCGGACCGCTTCGAGCCCTCGCGGCGAGGGCCGGTCGCCCGGCCCGTTACCCGGGACCTCCGGCCTCTGAGGAAGGGTGGCGCGGGGGGTTGACGCATCGGTGACGATGCGTCAGAACTATTGATTCAAGGCCCAGTTGGCCGGTTTGGTTGACCGGTCCGGGCTGTTCGGCGGCCGGGAGGCCGACGGCGGGGGCGGAGCCCCCGGTCCGCCGGCCGGGGGTACCCTTCGCCCCTTTCCCGAAGTCCCGGCCCAAGCCTTCTTCCCGGTCGTTCCGCTCGGCTGCGGGCCGTCCGCGTCCGCCGGCCAGAGGCGGGTCCCGGGCTCCCGCCAAGGCGGTCCGAGCGGCCGGGTGTGCCTCGTCGCAACATTCTCGTTCCCGTTTTTAACTGAGTCGTTAATCAATTTTTCTACGCGGGTAACCCTTGCCTTCTCCGGCTCCGGAATGGGCCGGTGATCAATCCGTCCTGCCTCGGGGCGGAATTCGGGCATACGGTGTCGGCCGCCTGAATCGGGCTGCCCTGCACCGAAATGAATTAAGGGATGAAGCCGTCGGCTCGTGCCGGGCGGTCCGAAACAGCCTGCCCGCTCGCAGCCCGCCCGTGTGGAGATGTGAGCGCAATGCGAGGAGAACGCTGTGTTCACCCTGTCCGTCGAATGCCGGGCAACCGTGTCCGGCCCCTTGGATCCCGTGAGGAGACACCGATGAAACCGCAGGTCGCCGTCATAGGAGGCGGGGCGGCGGGCATATCGGCAGCCTGTGGGCTGTGCGAGGACGCCCGGGTGACGCTGTTCGAGTCCGAGCCGCGGCTGGGCGGGCACGCCAACACGGTCGAGGTGGAGGACGCCGGCCGCACCTTCGGGCTGGACACCGCCTTCATCGTCTACAACGAGCCGCACTACCCGAAGATCACCCGCTTCTTCGCCGACCTGGGCGTGGCCACCCAGAGCCACCCGGGGAAGTTCTGCTTCTTCGACCTGGACGCCGGGAGCGCCTACGTCTCCGACGACTTCGAGCAGCCCGAGGAGGAGGTGCGGGCGCGGTACCCGGACGAGTTCGTCCGCCTGTGGCAGGAGGCCCGGCGCTTCCTCGACGAGTCCCCCCGGCACTTCATCCGCAAGCAGGCCGACATCCCGCTGGGGGAGTACCTCGACCGCAACGGCTACTCGGAGGAGTTCCGGTACGGCTTCATCGTGCTCATCTCCACCGCGGCCTGGTCGGTGCCCGCCGACCGCATCTGGGACATGCCCGCCTCCACGGTCATCGCCTTCTTCTTCGCCCACGGCGCCGAGGGCCTGGGCGGCCGGACGGCTCCCTGGCGGACGGTGACAGGCGGCAGCGTCTCCTACGTCCGCGCCGCGGCCGCCCGGCTGCGCGCGGCCCGCGCCCGGATACGGCCGGCCACCCCCGTGGTGGGCGTGCGGCAGGAGCCGGACGGCGTCGTGGTGCGGACCGCAGCCGGAGCCGAGCGCTTCGACTACGCGGTCCTGGCCACCCACGCGGACGACTCCATGAGGATGCTGGAGAACCCCACCCCGCGGCAGCGGATGCTGGAGGCGTTCGCCTACCACCCCACCCGCGCCACCCTGCACACCGACGCGTCGGTGATGCCGGAGGACCGGACCGCCTGGCGGAGCTGGAACTACGGCCGGAGGAACCAGGACGGCCGGCAGGTCTCCTGGGTGAACTACTACCTCAACGACCTCCAGTGCCTGGAGGGCACCAGGGACTACTTCCTCACCCTGGACTCCGGGGTGGACATCCGCGACGAGCACGTCATCGAGGAGATCTCCTACCGGCACCCGGTCTTCACCATGGAGGCCCGCAGGCTCCAGAGCGAGATCTACTTCCTCAACGACCCCGCCGGACGCCTGATGTTCGCCGGCTCCTACTTCCACTCGCGCAAACTCGGCCCGGACGTCATCGGCCTGCACGAGTCCGCGTTCGACTCCGGCCTCGCGGCGGCCGAGGCGATCCGTGAAGCGCTGCACAGGTCCCGCGACGCGGCCGCCTGACCCCGTGCCGGCACAGCACGCGTACCGCCGGGTCTCCGCCCGCCCGGCCGCCGCGTGGCTGGTGGCGGAACTGACCCAGATGCTCGGAATCCAGGCCGCCGACGCCGCGGCCTCGTCCCGGCCCCCGAGGCCGACCAGAAGGAGAGAACCCGTGTCCGACACCCCGTCCGCCGAGACCGCCAAGGCCACCGCGGAACCGCTCACCCCCGAGGCCGTCCAGGAGTGGTTGCTGGAGAAGGTCGCCCACAAGCTGGGCGTCGCGCCCGCCGAGGTCGACCCCGAGCAGTACTTCGACGAGTTCGACCTGGACTCCACCGAGGCGCTGGTGCTCTCCGGGGAACTGGAGGACTGGCTGGGGTTCGAGCTGGAGACCACCGCGCTGTGGTACCACCCGACCATCGCGCAGCTGTCCCGCTACATCGCCGAGAAGCAGGCCGAGCATGCGGCCTGAACGCCCCCGGCCCGAACTCGTCCGGACGTTCCGGAGCGGCTCCGCACCGGAGCGCGCCCGGGTCCTGGTGATCCACCCCGGCGCCCTGCCCACCGCCGACTACGCGGGTCTGGCCGACGCGCTCCCGCCCGGCACCGGGCTGCACGTGGTGGACCTCGAGCAGATCCCCGAGTACTTCCGGGCCGCGCTGGACAGCGGACGCGTCACCACCTCGATCGACCGGCTCGCCGCCCGGGCCGCCGGGGAACTGCGCGCCCGAGGGCTGCTGTCGGAGCGCTGGGTCCTGCTCGGCTGGTCCTTCGGCGGGGTGGTCGGGCACGCGCTCACCGGCCTGCTCGAGGAGGACGAACGGCCCCGCCGGCTGGTGCTGCTGGACAGCATCGCGCCGGTGCCCGGCTACGTGCAGCCCGAGGACGCCATCGGGCACGGGCTGGCCCTGCCCTGGTTCTGCATGTACCTGGCCGCCAAACGCGGCGGCGATCCGGGCGCCCTGCCCACCGCTTTCCCGGACGACCCGGGCGACCGGCCGGACGCGGCGCTGGAGCAGGTGCTGCGGGCCGGGCTGGACAGCGGCATCCTGCGGCCCGGCACCACCCTCCCGGGCCTGCGCAAGGTCTACGACACCTACCTCGACGGCCTCCGGCGCAACAACCGGCTGGCCGCCGCACACCGGCCGCGCCCCGTCGGCCTGCCCCTGGTCCTGCTGCGCCCCGAGCGCGGTCTCCTCGCCACCCCCGAACCGCTCGGCTGGTCCGGGCTCGGCGCGGACCTCGGCACCGGGCTCACCCCCGGGGACCACTACTCGATGCTGCGCGACCCGGAGGCCCTGCGGCGCATCGCCGCCGCGGCCGTCCCCGAGACGGCCCCCGCCCCGGGATGACGGGCGCCCCGCCGCTGCCCGCCACACAGGAGCTCTCCCCGACACAGGTTGGAGTCCCCATGGTTCAGCAACCTTCCGCCAGGAAACTTTCCGACACCCCGATAGCCATCGTCGGTCTGGGCGCCCTCTACCCGCGCTCCGGCGACCTGAACGAGTTCTGGAAGAACCTCGCCGAGGGCAACGACTGCATCGAGGAGGTCCCGGAGACCCACTGGAAGATCTCCGACTACTACGACCCCGACCCGTCCAAGCCGGACAAGACCTACGCCAAGCGCGGCGGCTTCATCCCCACCGTCCCGTTCTCCCCCATGGAGTTCGGCCTGCCGCCCAACACCCTGGAGGTCACCGACGTCCTCCAGCTGCTCAGCCTGGTGGTGGCCAAGCAGACCCTCAAGGACGCCGGGGCGCCCGGCTCCGGCTGGTACGACGCCTCCCGCACCGGCTGCATCCTGGGCATCACCGGGGCCAACTCCCTCACCCAGCCCCTGGCCACCCGCCTGCAGACACCGGTGCTCAAGGAGGTGGTGCGCAGCTGCGGCCTGACCGAGCGGGACGCCGAGGAGATCGCCGACAAGTTCACCAAGGCCTTCGCCCCCTGGGAGGAGAACTCCTTCCCCGGGATGCTCGGCAACGTCGTCGCCGGGCGCATCGCCAACCGCTTCGACCTCGGCGGCACCAACTGCACCGTGGACGCGGCCTGCGCCAGTTCGCTGGCCGCCGTGCGGATGGCCGTCTCCGAGCTGGTGTCCGGCCGCGCCGACCTGATGCTCACCGGCGGCTGCGACGCGGAGAACACGATCTTGATGTACATGTGCTTCTCCAAGACCCCGGCCTTCTCCCGCTCGGGCCGCATCCGGCCGTTCGACGAGGAGAGCGACGGCACCCTGATCGGCGAGGGGCTGGGAATGCTGGCCCTCAAGCGCCTGGCCGACGCCGAGCGCGACGGCGACCGCGTCTACGCCGTGCTGCGCGGCATCGGCACCTCCAGCGACGGTCGTTTCAAGTCCATCTACGCCCCTCGCGTGGAGGGCCAGGTCACCGCGCTGCGCCGGGCCTACGAGGACGCGGGCTTCGGACCCGAGCAGGTCGGCCTGGTCGAGTGCCACGGCACCGGCACCAGCGTCGGCGACCTCACCGAACTCTCCGCGCTGCGCGAGGTGTACGCCTCGGCGACCGAGGAGCGGCAGTTCGCGGCGGTGGGCAGCGTCAAGTCGCAGATCGGGCACACCAAGGCGGCCGCCGGCGCGGCCGGGCTGATCAAGCTCTCGCTGGCGCTGCACCAGAAGGTGCTCCCGCCCACCATCAACGTCGAACGGCCCCGCGAGGCGGTCGACTTCCCCAACTCCCCCTTCTACGTCAACACCCTCGCCCAGCCCTGGATCGCCGACCCGGCGCGCGAGCGCCGCCGCGCCGCGGTCTCCTCCTTCGGGTTCGGAGGCACCAACTTCCACTGCGTGCTGGAGGAGCACGACCCGGAGGGCGAGGGACTCGCCGTCCTCGCCCCCGCCGCCCGCGTCCACCTCTGGCACGCCGAGGAGCCGGCGGCGCTGCTGGAGCTGCTGGAGTCGGACGCCGCACCCGCCGACGGCACCGAACCGGTTCCGGCCGGTCACGCCCGGCTGGCGCTGGTGGCCACGGGAGCCGAGGAGGCGGCCGAACTGCGCGCCGCGGCCGCCAGGGAGCTGCGCGCCCGGCCGGAAACCGAGGAGTTCGTCCTGCCGCGCGGCGCCTACTACCGGCGCACCGCGCTCCTGGGCGGGCAGGGGGGACGGGCCGGCGCCGGCCCGGTGAAGGCGGCCGCGCTCTTCGCCGGGCAGGGCAGCCAGTACCTGCGCATGGGGGCGCGCGCCGCCATGGCCGTGCCCCCGGTGCGCGCGGCGTACGACGCGGCCGCCGCCGAGTTCGCCGGCGACGAGCCGCTGGGCCGCACCGTCTTCCCGCCGCCGGCCTTCGACGACGAAACCCGCGCGGCACAGGAGGCCGCGCTGCGCCGTACCGACTACGCCCAGCCCGCCATCGGCGCGCTCTCGGCCGGCCAGTACCGCTACCTGAACGAACTGGGCTTCACCCCCGACGGAGCGCTCGGTCACAGCTTCGGCGAGCTGACCGCGCTCTGGGCGGCAGGCAGCCTCACCGACCAGGACCTCCACCGCCTGGCCCGGGCCCGCGGCCGTGCGATGGCGCTGCGGCCCGAGGGAGCGGAGGACCCCGGGACCATGGCCGCCGTCTCCGCGGACCTGGAGACGGTCGAGAAGATCGCGGCCCGCCACGAGGACGTCGAGGTGTGCAACGTCAACGCCCCCGACCAGGTGGTCGTGGGCGGCGGTACGGAGGCGGTGCGCGCCTTCGCCGAGGACTGCGGCAGTGAGGGGCTGACCGCCCGCGAACTGCCCGTCGCCGCCGCCTTCCACACCCGCTACGTCGCCCACGCGGTGGGTGCCTTCAAGGAAGCGGTGGAGGCCACCCGGGTGCGCCCGCCGGCGTTCCCGGTGTACGCCGACGCCCCCGGCGCCTCCTACGGGCGGCGCATCGCGGGCAACCGCGAGGTGCTGGTCGGCCAGCTCACCGCCCCGGTCCACTTCGCCCCGCGGGTCACCGAGATGTACCAGGACGGCTTCCGGGTCTTCGTCGAGTTCGGCCCCAAGTCGGTCCTCTCCGGCCTGGTGCGCCGCACCCTCGCCGACCGCGAGGACGTCGTCGTCCTCAGCGCGGACCCCGGCCCCAAGGGGGACGGCGACCGCGCGCTCAAGCAACTCGCCGCACGGCTCCTCGTGCTCGGCGCACCCCTGACCGACTGCAACCGCTACACCGCTGACATCGAGCCGGCCCGTCCGGCAGAGGGGATGACGATTCCGTTGAACGGTGTGAACCACGTTTCCGAGCAGCGCAGGCAGGCCTACCAGGAGGCCCTGGAGAACGGCTACCGCGTCGAAGGCGCCGCGGGCGCCCCGGCCACCGGCACCGAGCCCGCCGCGCCGCGGCGGGAGCCGGCCGCCGCGGCGGCCCCGGCGGCGTCCGCCCCGCAGGGCGGCACACCCCGCGCCGCCGGCCTTCCGGGCACCGGCGCGGTCGCCTGGGAGCACCTGTCCATGCACCGCGAGTACCTCGGCAGCCAGCTGCGGGTGGCCGAGCGGTTGACCAACCTGCTGGACGGCTCCCTCGACGACAGGGTCCTCACCGGCATCACCGCCATCAGCCAGCAGGGCGTGGCGATCGGGCAGAGCCATGCCCAGGCCAGCGAGGTGCTGCGCAGCTTCGCGCTGCTGGAGAGCGGTATCGCGCCCGTCCCCGCCGACTCCCACGCCTACGCCCCGGCGCAGAACTGGCTCCCGGCGCAGGAGTGGGCCCCGGCCCTGCCGCCGGCTCCCGCCGAGCCCGCGGAGATGGAGCCCCGGTACGCTCCCGCGCACGCCCCGGCCCCCGCCATGCAGGCTCCCGCTCCTGCCGCGCCTGCTCCGGCTCCCGTCGCACAGGCTCCGGCCCCCGTCGCGCAGGCTCCCGCTCAGGCCCCCGCCGCGCAGGCTCCCGCTCCGGCCCCTGCCGCCCAGGCCCCGGCACCCGCCGCCGTCACCGAGGAGGACGTCCGCAAGGCGCTGCTGGAGAGCGTCGCCGAGAAGACCGGCTACCCGGTGGACATGCTGGAGACCTCCATGGACGTCGAGGCCGACCTGGGCATCGACTCCATCAAGCGTGTCGAGATCATGGGCTCGCTGCGCGACCGCTTCCCCGGTTCCGCCTCCGCCGACCCCGAGAAGCTCGCCGAACTGCGCACCCTGGACGACATCATCGCCTTCGTCTCCGGCGCCGCCGGCGCCGGAACCGTCGCCGAGGAGGCGATGTCCGCCCCAAAAGCCTGAGCCCGGGCCTGGGACGGCGGCACGCCCGGCTGCGCACCCTGCCCGCCCCCGACCTCCTGCCGGACGCCTACCGGGACGCCCCGTGCGCGCTCCTGGCCGGTGACACCGGCAGCGGCCCCCTGGCCGCCCTCGCGGACGCGCTGCGCGCCCGCGGCTGGACGGTCCGCACCGGCACCCGTCCCCCCGGGGACGGCGACCGGCTGGACCTGGTGGTCGCCGAGGTCGAGGCCGACGGGCAGGAGGCCGCGGCCACCGCGCTGCGGGACACCCTGCTGCTGGCCGGCTCCGTCCAGCCCCTGCTGGAGCGGAGCGCGGCCGACGGCGGCCGGGCGGCGTTCCTCACCGTCACCAGGCTCGACGGGCGGATGGGCATGACCGGCGCCGCCGGGGTGGAACGGGCCGTCCTGGGCGGCGTCCCGGGCCTGGTGAAGACCCTCGCCATCGAGGCCCCGTCGCTGCTGTGCCGCGCGGTCGACCTGGACCCGGACCTGCCCGCCGACCGGTGCGCGGAGCTGCTCCTGGCCGAGGCGCACGACGCCTGCGCCGGAACCGTCCAGGTGGGACTCGCCGCAGACGGCGCCCGCCGTACCCTGGACCTGGCCGAGACACCCGGCGACCTGCCCGGCGAGCCCGGCGCCCCCGAGCCCGGTCCGCAGGACCTGCTGGTGGTCACCGGCGGGGCGCGCGGAGTCACCGCGGCCTGCGCCGTCGGCCTGGCCCGCGCCCACCGCCCCGGGCTGCTGCTGCTCGGCCGCACCGAACTGGCCGACGAGCCCGGCTGGGCCGAAGGGGTGCCGGAGAGCGGGCTGCGGGCCGCCGCGGCCGCGGAGCTGAAGCGGGCCGGGCACAAGCCCACTCCCCGCGAGGTCGGCCGCATCGCCCGCGACCTGGCCGGGCAGCGGGAGATCCGCCGCACCCTGGCGGAGCTGGAGGAGGCCGGGGCACGGGCGGAGTACGCCGCGGTGGACATCACCGACCCCGAGGCCGTGGCACGGGTCCTGGCCCCCTACGCCGACCGCGTCACCGGAGTGGTGCACGGGGCCGGGGTGCTCGCCGACGCCCTGATCACCGCCAAACGCGGCGAGGACGTGGACCGGGTGCTGCACACCAAGCTGGCGGGGCTGCGCCACGTACTGCAGGCGCTGCCCGCCGGGAGGCTGCGTCACCTGCTGCTGTTCTCCTCGGTCGCCGGGTTCTTCGGCAACCGCGGCCAGTCCGACTACGCCATGGCCAACGAGGCGCTCAACCAGCTCGCCTGCGCGCTGCGCCGGGAGACGCCCCGGGCCCGGATCACCTCCGTCAACTGGGGTGCCTGGGCCGGCGGCATGGTCACCCCGGAGCTGGAGCGGATGTTCGCCGAACGCGGTGTGCCGCTGATCCCCCTGGAGGAGGGGGTCCGGTACTTCACCGAGCAGTTCGGTGCCGGGCACAGCGGCGACACGGTGTGCGTGGTGGGTCCGGTGACCCCGCTGTCCGCGCCGGAGCCCGCCGGCTTCCCGGCCGGGGGAGTGGAACTCCACCGCTCCCTGGCGCCCCTGGCCGGTGATCCGGTGCTCGCCGACCACGCCATCGGCGGCCACCCGGTGCTGCCCGCCACGGCGGCGCTGGGAGCGGTCCTCAACGCCGTCCACCAGGTGCTGCCCGGCACCCCTGTGGGCCGGGTGACCGGCTTCGCGGTGCACAAGGGCCTGGTCCTGGACGACGACCTGCCGGCGGGGCTGCGGCTGGCGGTCCGGCCCGCCTGCACGCAGGGGGCCTGGGACGTGGCGATCCGCGACAGCGAGGGCCGGCCCCGCTACCGGGCGCGGGCCGTGGCCGGCGCCCCGGACCCCGCACCGGCCCTGGCCGGCCTGCCGGCGCCCGGCACCGGGCGCCCGGTCACCGCGTACACCGACGGCACCCTCTTCCACGGTCCCCGGCTGCGCGGCCTGACCGAGGTCCTGGACGACGGGCAGAGGCTGGTGCTGGCTTGCCGGCTGCCCGAGCGGCCGATCGCCGACGGCGCCTGGCAGGCCCCCGGTTACAGCCCGGTGCAGACCGACCTGCTGCTCCAGGCGGTGCTGGTCTGGGCCCGGCTGCACCGCGGCCAGGCGGTGCTGCCCAGCGCGATCGGCGAGGTGCTGCGCCACGCCGAACTGCCCGGCGGGCAGACGTTCCTGGTGGTCGTGGACGGGGTGGCGGAGACCGCGGGCGGCATCCGCTGCACCGTCACCGCGTGCACCCCGCAAGGACGCGTCCTGCTGGAGTGCCGCGGCGTCGAGGCCGTCCACGCCCCCGGCCTCGAGGCGAAGTTCCGTCCCGCGTCCGGATGAGCGCGTGAGCGCACGACCCGGACGGCCGGCGGTGCGGGAGGGCCGAGGCCGCCCTCCCGCACCGCCGGGCCGGCCGCCGGCCGGCTTCCCGCCCGCCCCAGAACCCACCACTGAGCGGAAGACACGGAGAGAAATGTCGCGTTCACCTCACCGGGACGAGCCGGTGGCCATCGTCGGCATGGCCTGCCTGCTCCCGGGCGCACACAGCCCCGAGGAGTTCTGGACCGGGCTGCTCGCCGGGACGGACCACCGCACCGAAGGCGGCCCGGAGGTCTTCGGAACCAGCCCTGACGTGCCAGGAGGCTGGGGCGATCCGGACCACCGCGTCACCGCCGTGCGCGGCGGTTTCGTCACCGAGCCCGCCATCGACCTGGACGGCCTGCGCCTGCCCGCCGACCGCCTGTCGGGCCTGGACCGCGTGGTCCGGTGGTCCCTGCACACCGTGCGCCGGGCGCTCGCCGACGCCGGACTGGACACCCGCCCCGACGCCCTGGCGCGCACCGGCCTGGTCCTGGGCAACTACGCCTTCCCCACCGAGCAGTCGGTGCGGATGTGCGTCCCGCCGGTGCGGCAGGCCGTCACCGAGGGCCTCTCCCGCGCCGGACTGCCGCTGCCCGCGGCCCCGCCCGGCACGGAACCCGAACCCGCCCCCGAGAACCTGTGGCCCTTCGGGGGACCCGCCGTGACCACCGCCGACGCCCTCGGCCTCGGCGGCCCCCGGCTGGCCCTGGACGCGGCCTGCTCCTCCGCCCTCTACGGCGTCTCCCTGGCCCGGGACTACCTCGCCACCGGCCGGGCCGACACCATGGTCGCCGGAGCGGTGTGCGCGCCCGACCCGCTGCTGATCCACCTCTCCTTCTCCGACCTGCGCGCCTACCCCGACAACGGCGTCAGCCAGCCCTTCGACGGCCGCTCCACCGGCATCGTCACCGGCCAGGGCGCCGGGGTCGTCGTCCTCAAACGGCTCCGTGACGCACTGCGCGACGGCGACCGGGTGTACGCGGTGCTGGAGGCCGTGGGCCTGGGCAACGACGGCGCCGGCCGCCACCTGCTGAGCCCCAACGAGTCCGGGCAACTGGCCGCCTACCGCCAGGCGTACGCCGGCATCGACCCGGCCACCGTGGACTACATCGAGTGCCACGCCACCGGCACGCCGCTGGGCGACGCCACCGAGCTGCGCGGGCTGACCGCCTTCTTCGCCGGGAACGGCGGCGTGCCGCCGCTGCTGGGATCGGTCAAGGGCAACGTGGGGCACCTGCTGACCGTGGCGGGCTTCACCAGCCTGCTGAAGGTCGTCCTCGCGCTGCGGCACGACACCGTTCCCGCCACCCCGGGGGTGACCGACCCGCTGCGTCCCAAGGGCGGCGAGGCGGCCGCCGAGCGGATCGTGCGCGAGAACACGCCCTGGCCCCGGGGAGCTGTGCCGCGCCGCGCGGCGGTCTCCGCGTTCGGCTTCGGCGGCACCAACGCCCATCTGGTGCTGGCCGGCCCCGAGGCCGCCGCCGGTCCCCTCCCGGCGCCCGCCCCCGTGTCCGTGACCGCCTCCGCCGGGACGGACGAGCAGGCCCCCGCACCGCGCCCTCTCGCCAGGCTCGCGGTGACCGGCCTGGGCGCCCGCCTCGGCGCGCTGTCCGGCACCGGCGCGCTGCACCGCGCCGCGCGTCCGGGCCGGTCCGCCCTCACCGAGCGCCCGCCGCACCGCTGGTACGGCGCGGACGGGCTCACCCGCGGTCCGCTGTCCGGCACGCCTGCCCAGGACTCCGCCGTGCCGGGCGGCTACCTGGACCGCATCGACGTCCATCCCCGCGTCTACCGCATACCGCCCAACGAACTGGCCCAGGCCAACCCCCAGCACCTGGCCCTGTTCGAGGCCGCCGAGCAGGCCCTCACCGACGCGGGCTACCCCGCCCCGCCGCCCGGCACCAAGGCCGACGAACTGCCCGAGCGGCGGGTCGGCGTGGTTGTCGCGATGGAGATGGAACCGCGCACCCACACCCACCGGGCCCGGTTCGACATCGGCGCCCACGTACGCGCGGAGTGCGAGCGTGCCGGGGTGCGCCTGGGCCGGGAGGAGCTCGACCGCCTGGAGGAGGCGGTGCGCGGCGCCGTGCACGAGCCGATCGGCGCCAACGAGGTGCTCAGCTACATCGGCAACATCATGGCCAGCCGGCTGTCCTCGTCGCGCAACCTGACCGGGCCGTCCTTCACCGTCGCCGCGGACGGGACGGCCGGGGTCCGGGCGCTGGAGGTGGCCGGACTGCTGCTGCTCGACCCGACCGTCGAGGCGGTGCTGGTGGGCGGGGTGGACCTGGCCGCCGGGGCGGAGAACACCCGGGCCCGGGCCCGGATGGCCGCCCGCGACGGCCAGGAGCCGCCGCCGCTCGGCGACGGGGCGGCGGCCGTGGTCGTCACCCGGGCCGGGGAGACCGGCCGCAGGGTGTACGCGACGGTGGACGCCCTGCGCGTGCACAGCGGTGACGGCGGCCGGGGCCACGGCCCC